>JAEDLO010000074.1 GCA_016295245.1 Bacteroidales bacterium
TGACAGGCGCATCGGTGCTCCTGAAGGCCGGGCATCTCGCCCCTGAGCCGGATGGGGCAGAGTCCGGGGCAGGATACAGAGCAGAGTACGAGGCAGAATGCAGAGCAGAATCCGAGTGCCTGTCCGGGACAGAGTCCAGAGCAAAATCCGGGGCAGAGTCCAGGGCAAAATCCGGGGCAAAATCCGGGGCGATGGTGCTGACGGACTATTTCTATGACGCGGAGCGGGGCGAACTCATCGAGCTGCCGTCTCAAGCCGTCCAGACCGTCAACACCCACGGCACGGGCTGCACTATGTCCTCCGCCCTGGCCGCCCATCTCGCAAAGGGCTGCTCCCTGCAGGATGCCGCCAGGGGCGCGAAAGCCTATATCGCCGGGGCCATTGCGGACGGCGCCGCCTACGAAATCGGACACGGACACGGACCTGTAAACCACTTTTTTCTGAACAAGAAATGAATATTATAGTCAACGGAAAGCAGACTGCCACGGGCGCTGCAAATCTCGAAGAGCTCGTCAAAGAGCTTTCGCTCCCTGCACAGGGAGTGGCCATTGCCGTCTCGGGCAAGATGATACCACGTACGGATTGGGAGGCGACCGCCCTTGAGGAAGGCGCCGACCTGTTCATAATCAAAGCAGCTTGCGGAGGATGATACAGTTCATATCACACAGCAACGAACGCTGCTCCTACCTCGAAGGTATCCGCCTCTCTCTCGAAGGCGGCTGCAAGTGGGTGCAGCTCAGGATGAAGGATGCTCCCGATGAGCAGGTTGCCCAGCTGGGAGTGCAGGCGCGCGGACTATGCGACCGCTATGGCGCGAAGCTCATACTCGATGACCGCGTAGAGCTCGTCGCCAAGACGGGCGCGGACGGCGTGCACCTCGGCAAGAACGATATGCCCATAGCGCAGGCGCGGGAAATCCTCGGCCCCGGGAAGATCATCGGCGGCACGGCCAACACTTTCGAGGACATCGTCGCCCACTGGAAGTCGGGCGCGGACTACATCGGCTGCGGTCCCTTCCGCTTCACCACCACCAAAAAGAACCTCTCCCCCATCCTCGGCCTTGAAGGCTACCGCGACATCGTCGCCCGGATGAAGGATGCAGGCATAACTCTCCCCCTGGTCGCCATCGGAGGCATCACGGCGGAGGACATCCCCGCCATCCTCGAAACCGGAGTGGACGGGATAGCCGTAAGCGGCACCGTCCTCAGGGCGGAGGATCCCGCAGCCGAGATGGCAAAACTCATAGAATTGACAAAAAGATAGAAATATGGACAAATTGGTAATCGCAGGCCGCGAGTTCGAATCGCGCCTGTTCCTGGGGACAGGAAAATTCAACAACAACAAAGTGATGGCCCAGGCCATCGCGGCTTCGGGCACCCAGATGGTCACCGTGGCAATGAAGCGCGTGGAGCTGGAGGACAGCGATGACGACCTGCTCACCCACATCACGGACAATCCCGGCATCCAGCTGCTGCCTAACACCAGCGGTGTGAGGAACGCCGAGGAAGCCGTATTCGCGGCGCAGATGGCCCGCGAAGCCTTCGGCACCAACTGGCTCAAGCTGGAAATCCACCCGGATCCGCGCTACCTCCTGCCCGACTCGGTGGAGACCCTCAAGGCGACCGAGCAGCTCGTGAAGCTCGGCTTCGTGGTGCTCCCTTACTGCCAGGCCGACCCGACCCTGTGCAAACATCTTGAGGAGGCGGGCGCAGCAACCGTGATGCCGCTCGCCGCTCCTATCGGCACCAACAAGGGCCTGAGGATGAAGGACTTCCTGCAGATCATCATCGAGCAGGCCACCGTTCCTGTCGTCATTGACGCGGGCATCGGAGCCCCTTCCCACGCCGCCGAGGCTATGGAGATGGGCGCAGACTGCTGCCTGGTAAACACAGCCATCGCCGTCGCAGGCGACCCTGTCGCTATGGCCACTGCCTTCAAGGAGGCGGTCATCGCAGGACGCAGGGCTTATGAAGCCGGCCTGGGCGCGGTGTCCGACTGTGCCGAAGCCAGCTCGCCCCTGACCTCATTCCTGAATCTGTAACCCAAAAGACACATACAATATGCCTAACGATAATCAAGCATACGCCAAGAGAGAGAAATACTACATCAGCGGAAAACTCTACCCGCAGATCAAGGTCGGAATGACCAAGGTAAACCTCACACCGACTGTGACCAAGGACGCGGACGGCAAGGTAAGTTTTGAAGAAAACGAGCCCGTACTCATCTACGACACCAGCGGTCCGTTCTCGGACCCGAATGTCGAAGTGGACCTCAAACAGGGCCTGCCGCGCCTTCGCGAATCCTGGATACTTGAGCGCGGAGACACCGAGCAGCTGCCGCAGGTGAGCAGCGAATACGGCCGTATGCGTCTCGAGGACAAGTCCCTGGACTCCCTGCGCTTCGAGCACATAAGGCTGCCGCGCCGCGCCCTCAAGGGCAAGGCAATCACCCAGATGGCCTACGCCAAGGCGGGCATCATCACCCCGGAGATGGAGTATGTCGCCATCCGCGAGAATATGAACTGCGAGCAGCTCGGCATCAAGAGCCACATCACCCCGGAATTCGTCCGCAGCGAGGTGGCCCGCGGCCGCGCCGTCATCCCGGCCAACATCAACCACCCGGAAGCCGAACCGATGATCATCGGGCGCAACTTCCTCGTCAAGATCAATACCAACATCGGCAACTCCGCCACCACTTCCAGCATCGACGAGGAGGTGGACAAGGCCGTATGGAGCTGCAAATGGGGCGGCGACACCCTGATGGACCTCTCGACCGGAGCCAACATCCACGAGACCCGCGAGTGGATTATCCGCAACTGCCCCGTACCTGTCGGCACCGTGCCTATCTACCAGGCGCTGGAGAAAGTGGACGGCAAGGTCGAGGACCTGAGCTGGGAGATCTACAGGGACACCCTCATCGAGCAGTGTGAGCAGGGCGTCGATTACTTCACCATCCACGCCGGCATCCGCCGTCACAATGTCCACCTCGCCGATTCCCGCCTGTGCGGCATCGTCAGCCGCGGCGGCTCCATTATGAGCAAATGGTGCCTTATCCACGACCGCGAGTCCTTCCTCTACGAGCACTTCGACGACATCTGCGACATCGTCGCCCAATACGACGTCGCCCTCTCGCTGGGTGACGGCCTGCGCCCGGGCTGTACGGCTGACGCCAACGACGCCGCCCAGTTCGCCGAGCTCGACACTATGGGCGAGCTCGTGACCAGAGCCTGGGACAAGAATGTCCAGGCCTTCATCGAAGGCCCGGGCCACGTCCCTATGCACAAGATTCAGGAGAATATGGAGCGCCAGCTGGACCACTGCCACGAGGCGCCGTTCTACACCCTCGGCCCTATCGTCACCGACATTGCGCCGGGCTATGACCATATCACCTCCGCCATCGGCGGCGCCCAGATCGCCTGGCTCGGAACGGCAATGCTCTGCTACGTAACCCCGAAGGAGCACCTCGCCCTGCCGAACAGGGAAGACGTGAGAGTGGGAGTCGTGACTTACAAGATTGCCGCCCACGCCGCCGACCTCGCCAAGGGGCACCCGGGCGCCCAGATCCGTGACAACGCCCTCTCAAAGGCAAGGTTCGATTTCCGCTGGCGCGACCAGTTCCACCTCTCGCTTGATCCTGAGCGCGCCCTTCAGTACTTCGAGGAGGCGGGACACACTGACGGAGAATATTGCACGATGTGCGGCCCGAACTTCTGCGCCGCAAAACTGACCCACGACCTGCGCAAGCTCAAATAATGGGACATAAACAGATATTGAAATTATGTTTTCAGACGAATTGAAACAATACGACTGGGACGAGACCACGCAGCGCATCGCCTCAAAGACTGATGCCGACGTGCGCCGCGCCCTTGCCGTAAGCCACTGCAGCATTGATGATTTCATGGCGCTCCTCTCCCCTGCTGCGGAGCCGTATCTGGAGACGATGGCCCGCCTGTCGAGAAAATACACCCGCGAGAGATTCGGACGCACGATGTCGATGTTCATCCCCTTGTACATCACCAACTCGTGCAGCAACTCCTGCGTCTATTGCGGCTTCCACAGAGAAAACCCTATGGCCAGGACCATCCTGACCCCGGAGCAGATCGAGGACGAATACAAAGCCATCAAGAAGCTCGCACCCTTCGAGAACATCCTGCTGGTCACCGGCGAGAACCCCGCCAAGGCCGGAGTCCCTTATCTTGCCAAGGCCATCGACATCGCCAAGAAATACTTCTCCAACATCAAGATTGAGGTGATGCCTCTCAAGGCCGAGGAGTACAAAGAGCTTTGCGGACACGGCCTCAACGGCGTCATCTGCTTCCAGGAGACCTACCACAGGGACAACTACAAGCTCTACCACCCGCGCGGAATGAAGTCCATCTTCGAATGGAGATGTGACGGCTTCGACCGTATGGGCCAGGCGGGAGTCCACTCCATCGGAATGGGCGTGCTCATCGGCCTGGAGAAGGAGTGGAGGACGGACGTGGTGATGATGGCAAGGCACCTGCGCTACCTCCAGAAGCATTACTGGCGCACCAAGTACTCCGTCAACTTCCCGAGGATGCGCCCTGCCAAGAACGAGGGCTTCGTGCCGAACTGCTATATGAGCGACAGAGAGCTCGCCCAGGCCACCTTCGCGATGAGAATCTTCGACCACGACGTGGACATTTCCTACTCGACAAGAGAGCCGGCCTATATACGCGACAATATGTGTACGCTCGGCGTGACGACTATGTCGGCCGAGAGCCACGTGAATCCGGGCGGCTACCATACCTATCCCCAGGCACTGGAGCAGTTTACCGTAAGCGACGAGCGTAAGGCCGGCGAGGTGTCGCGCAGGCTTGAGGAGCTCGGCCTGCAGCCTGTCTGGAAGGACTGGGACGCATCGTTTGACCTGTTCGGAGCAAACGGAAGAGTATGAAGCTGCTGGCCATAACAAGACCTGATTTCTACGAGGGAGAGACCGCACTGGTCGGCTCCCTCTTTTCCTTGGGGCTCGAAAGGCTCCACCTCAGAAAGCCCGGGGCGACACAGGAGCAGCTCACATCCTGGCTGGAAGAGGTCCCTAAGCAATACCGCCGGCGAATAGTCCTGCACGACTGGCACGATCTGGTCAGGGAGCTGGGGCTGGGCGGCGTCCACCTGAACGGGAGAAACCCCGAGCCGCCCCGGTGGCTTGCCGCCGCCCGGGAAGACTACAGCCTGTCGAGGTCCTGCCACTCGATTGCCGAGCTGAGGGGCTCTCACGAGTCCTGCGACTATCTCTTGCTCAGCCCGATATTCGACAGCATCTCAAAGGAGGGCTACGGAGCCGCATATACGGCAGCGGAGCTGAAGGCGGCTGCCTCGGAGGGCCTTCTGGGGGTCAAGACCTATGCCCTGGGCGGGGTGAGCCCTGAGAGGATACCTGCGCTCAAGGAGCTTGGGTTCTACGGAGCTGCCGTCCTCGGCGGCCTCTGGGGCTCATCCGGGGACGGCAGTGTCCTTGAAGTCTTCGAAAGCTACAGGAGAGTGCTCTGAAGCTTATTTTGAATTGTACCAGTCTCTCAGAACATAGAAGGCATCCTTCTTCTCTCCCTTCTCCGAAAGCAGGCCCTTGCGGTTGAAGTCGTCCTGCACGCCCATAAGCTGGCGGCGAGGAGAGCGGAAGTCCTTGAGTATCCAAGGCGTGGTGCCGGCAAGGCCGGGGATTCTTTCGAGCATCTCTGTCTGGGCCTTGTAGAGTTCGACCATATATTCCTCAGTGAAGCGCTCGTCCGGTCGGCCGTGCATTCCGTACTTGCAGCCGCCTCCAAGCTCGGAGATGAACACAGGTTTCTCGACAGGGAAGCTCCAGCGGCAGCGGCGGCATTTATCGACGTTGCCGTCGTACCAGCCGATGTATTCGTTGAAGCTCAGGATATCGGTGTAGGCGGCCAGGTCGTCGTTGACGGTAATCTGGTCCGGCGCCTTCTGGTCTATCTCCATTGCGGCCGACACGAGGCGGGTCGGGTCGAGCCCGCGCACGGTGTCTATCAGGCGGCGCAGGAAGTCCAGCCTCTGAGGAGAGCGCGGCGTTTCGTTGGCCACCGACCATACCACGATGCTGGCGCGGTTGCGGTCGCGGGTGACCATCTCCTCCACCTGATTGCGGGCGTTGGCGTAGGTGTCCGGATTGGTCCAGCTGATGGTCCAGTAAACCGGCACTTCCGACCACACCATAATGCCCATCTCGTCGGCAAGGCGGGTCATATTCTCGTTGTGCGGATAATGCGCAAGGCGCACGAAGTTGCAGCCCAGCTCCTTGGCGGCTCCAAGCAGCTCGCGGGCGTGCTCGAGGCTCCAGGCGCGTCCCGAGAGGGTGCCGAACTGCTCCTCGTGGATGGAGATGCCCTTGCAGAAGATTTCTTTTCCGTTGAGCAGGATTTTGGTGCCGCTGGTGCTGATGGTCTTGAAGCCTATCCTGTCGCTGACGCTGTCCTGCGCGCTCTCGATTCTCACATCGTAGAGCTTCGGATTCTCGGGGCACCAGCGCTCCGGTCGGGCCTTGAGGCTGAAGTGAGCCTTGCCGTCGCTGCCGGCAGTGACGCCAGCCTTGAAGGAGAGTTCGGGGATGGAGACGCTCACCTTGCTTCCTGCCGCGGCGCTGCCGTCCAGCTGGACCCATCCTTCGATGCTGCGGCCATCGTCTGAGAGGCGGACACAGTAGTCGCGGATGAAGGTTTCAGGCAGGTCCAGGATTTCCACCTCGCGGGTGATGCCGCCATAGTTCCACCAGTCGCAGTTGATGGTCGGGACGGCGTCCACGTGTCTGTTGTTGTTGACCTTGACTATCAGGGAGTTCTCGCCCTTGACGAGCATATCCGTAACCTCGAAGTTGAATGGCGTGAAGCCGCCGATGTGGCGCCCTATCACGCTGCCGTTCAGGCCCACAATGCCTTCGTAGTTCACAGCCCCGAAGCGCACGAAATAGCGCCTGCCGGGCGCAGGGTCGAAATCGAAGAGCTTGCGGTACCATATCGAGCCCTCATAGTAATAGAGCTTCTCGCGCTGGGTGTTCCAGTCGCCCGGAACACGGAGCTTGTCGGAGCAGTTGAAGTCGTACTCGATGAGCTGGGTGCGGTCGTCGTAGTAGTGACGGTCGGCAAAGAAGGTGTTGCCGTCGGGATTGCGCTTCATCCTGTAGTTGTAGAAGCCGTTGTCGTACTGGTCAACGATGGCGTCCCAGGTGCCGCACAGGTCCGTTGTCGTCCTCGACTGGACATTGGCAATCATCGGGTAAGGGGTCTGGAAATCGCCTGCTCTCAGGCTCAGGCCAAGAAGCATCAGTAATAGTGTCAGATGTGATCTCATATTGGTTGTTATCAGTATTTCACTCACAAATGTAGCAATCAGATTCTGATTCGGCAAGATAGTTCCCGTGATTCCATTCAGTTGCCACGGTTCAATACAACGATTCGTATTGCCTTGCGATATGCTTCCAGGTGTATCTTCTTTGCTCAATCTCTTTCATAGGCATTCCGTCCTTGTCCTTGTAGAGCAGTTCTATCAATTCTTTGCTATCCTTGAAATAGTATGCTTTGTTTTCGGTCGCTTCACGATTATAGACCACGTCAAAAGCAATTATCGGCTTACCGAATGACATAGCTTCAACAAGAGAAGGGTTAGTACCTCCGGCACTATGTCCATGAACATAACACTCACAATGGTTGCGTAAAGCATACAGCTCATCAAGATCATAGACAGAATCAACCAAATGGATATTCGGGTAAGGACTATATTGTTTTTTTATGTTTCGGCTGTAGAAACTACGATTCCAATTACCGATAAATACCAAAGTCTTTCCGCTTTTGGCAAACGCATCAC
>JAEDLO010000075.1 GCA_016295245.1 Bacteroidales bacterium
CCGGCGACGTCAAGATTGACAACGTTACCGTTCTCACCAACAAGGACGTCATCATCTGCGGTGTCAAGGCTACCCGCAACATGACCGTTTCAGCTGAATAATAACAGCCAGTGGACGAAAGAAGTTTTCTTGTTGTAGGCTTGGGCAACATAGGTGCCGAATATGCTGAAACAAGACACAACATCGGATTTATGATATTGGATGCCTGGGCACAGGCGTCCAATGTCGTTTTTAACACCGAACGCTACGGCGACATCATTGCCGTAAAGGACAAGGGCAGAACTTTTCACCTGCTCAAGCCCTCGACATATATGAACCTCTCCGGAAACGCGGTGCGCTACTGGCTCACTCGTCTCGACCTGCCGGTGGAGAACCTTATGGTGATCTGTGACGACATCAACCTCCCCTTCGGCTCCCTGAGGATGCGCAAGGCAGGCAGCGACGGAGGTCACAACGGTCTCAAGAACATCAACGAACTTCTTGAGACTCAAGCCTATGCAAGGCTCCGACTGGGTGTCGGCCACGATTTTTCCGAAGGCTGTCAGGTCAATTACGTACTCGGCAAATTCGATGAGGAGCAGAAGCGGGAAATCTCCGAAATGGCGACGAAAATCCGCTCTGCGCTCAAGACCTGGGCCTTTATGGGAATCGACAGGGCGATGAATGAAATCAACACCAGAAAAAAAGATTGATTTTTTTCATTTTTTCTGCAACGTTTTCATAAAGCCTTGCATCTATGTTTCAGGTTTAGGTTTTAGTACACGTTCTAAGGTCGGCGAGCCGCGAGGTTGCCGGCCTTTGTTTTTTCCAAAATTATCGCTATCTCTGCATATTCAAATGCACTTGGGATGAGAATGCTACTGACACTACTAGCCACTGTCTTCAGGATGATTATCATACCTGCCCAGTTCCAGGACTGCAGTTTCACCGGCAGCCGGGAGGAACTTGAGAAATATTGCAATTCCATCCAGGAGTATTTCAACACGGAATACAGAAACAGCAAAACCTTCGAATTCACCCTCGCCCCCACTGTCACCCTCCAATACGGACACGCCTATTATTGCGCAAATTATTCTGACCGCAAGGATATCCTGATTCACGAAGCGGTGCGCGAGGCCTGCCGCAAAGCCCTCTCAATCGGGGATTGCAACTCCTGCGACAACGACGGCGACGGAATAATCGACAATGTGATGATCATCACCTCCGGTCTGAGCGAAAACGGGAAAGGCGGCGGAAGCGACTGGCCCTGGCCCCAGCGGGCCTTCCTTGAAGGCAACGGCGGTATGTTGCAGATAGCGGACAAGAGGGTCAACAGCTATGTCGTCATCCCGGAGACGGGGCCAGACGGCAGCAGGCTCCACACGGGCATCGCCTGCCACGAATTCGCGCACGTCCTTGGTCTTCAGGACTTTTACGACACCGACGGCGATGGCAGCGGCGGACTTGCACCCGGTCTTTGGAAGAGCTCGCTGATGGATGAGGGCTGCATCTACGCCTCCGAGCCCCCAAGGCTCAACGCCCTCGAGATGGAACTCCTCGGCATCGGGGAGGGCGAAGAACTCAGCGCCGGAATGCACATTCTCGAGCCGCTGGAGCGGAGTGCACATTATTACAAGATAAGCTCGGAGGGAGAGCTCTTCTTGATCGAATGCCGCAGCGGCAGCCCCGGAGGCCTGGTCATATACCATCTGGACTGTTCACAGGCCGATGCGGGCTATTCAGACTACTACAAGAAGACTCTGTCTGCCGCCCAGAGGTGGGAGTACAACCAGGTCAACTGCCGTCCCGACAGGATGTGTGCCTGCGTCATAACGACGGACGGCGCAGCGGGAATGTATTTCCCTTCGAACGGCAAAAACAGCATAGGCTCGGGCACTTTGCCCCAGCTGCGTTTCAGCAGCGGCTCCTACCCTCTCCTCTCCCTTACCAACATCCGCCTGCTCGATGACGGGAGAGTATCTTTCAACGCGCTTGCCCCCTTCAGCATAAGTAGCAGCGAGATCTTTCAATACGCGGCCACAATCTGCTGGAAGGCGGATCTCGACTCCCACGACATAGCAGGCTTCACCCTCGAATGGGAGGGCCCCGAAGGCAGGAACAGCGTGCAGCTAGAGCCTCAGAGCTCGGGATGGACCATAAGCGGCCTTACTCCAGGTACCAAATACACCTACACGCTCTCAGCCATTTCCCTGGAGGGTGACCGCTTCACCATCGGCGACAAGTTCTGCACAAAGGGATACATCCCGGGCACACACCCCTACATTTATTTCGGTCAGGCTCTGCGCGGCAACGACGGCAGTTTCTCCAAGGACGGCCGCATCCCGCTCCAAGTGTTCAATGCACCCGATACGGAACGCATCGAGTGGTATTTCAACGGCAAGGCCATCAGCGAGGGCCCAGACGGCTACTTCACGCTACCGGGCAGCGGCATCCTCAAAGCCCGCATCCACTCTGCAGACGGCAGCATAAACACGATAATCAAAGAAATCCTGATAAAATGAAAGTGCCATCAATCAATATCTGCAGGCTCTGCTTGATTTTCGCACTTGGGTCCATACTCTGCGCCTGCAACTCGAGTCGATTCGAAGCAGCCTTTCTGGAGGGCAGCCAGATCCGCCTTCAGGTCGGACAGGTGGACCAGTTCGTCTATAATCCTCAGGTCTGCCAGCTGGCCTACAGTTTCACCAACTGCACTTTCTGCGCCCACAACGACTCAATGTCCGACTATTTTCTGGTCCGCTTCGACCGTACTCCCGACGCATTGGGCCAAAGGGTGAGCGCGGACATCGAATGGACAACCAGGGACAACATACAGAAAAAAAACAATGTCACCCTCGAAGTCGGAAAAATCGAAGGTGACAAAGTCTGGTTATGGAGTCAGTCAGCCCGTATCGGTCTGACAGTCCGAATCTTAGAATGAGAGGGCAATCTGGATGAAGTCCTCAGCCTTGAGGGCTGCACCTCCGATGAGGCCGCCGTCGATGTCGCTCTTGGCGAAAAGCTCGTTAGCGTTTGAAGGCTTGCAAGAACCACCGTAAAGAATGGTGGTGTCGTCTGCAACCTGAGCACCGAACTTGTCAGCGAGAGTCTTGCGGATGAAGGCGTGGATCTCTTCTGCCTGGTCAGCGGTAGCGGTCTTGCCAGTGCCGATGGCCCATACAGGCTCGTAAGCAATGATGATGTTCTTCATATCCTCTGCGCTGAAGTGATTGAGGACATTGAGGGTCTGGGCACCTACGACATCGAAGTGCTTGCCGGCCTCCCTCTCCTCGAGAGTCTCACCTACACACAGGATTACGCCCAGACCGTTGGCGAGGGCAAGCTTGGTCTTCTCGACAAGTTTTTCATCTGTTTCTCCATAGTACTGGCGACGCTCAGAGTGACCGAGGATGGTGTACTGCGCACCGGTTGATGCAACCATAGCCGCAGAGATTTCGCCGGTGTATGCTCCTTTCTCCTTGTCAGCGCAGTTCTCGGCTGAAAGGCCTACAACCGAACCCTTAACGACCTCAGCTACAGGAACGAGGTGGGTTGCCGGAGTAGCGATGATAAGTTTTACGTCTGACGGAACCTCAACTGCCTTAGCAACAACTTCCTTTGCGAGCTGTACGCCCTCAGGTACTGTAGTATTCATCTTCCAGTTACCTGCTACAATTTTCTTTCTCATATCAATAAAGTGTTTTGATTTTCAATTGCGGCGCAAATTTAGTAAATTTGCAGACTTAATAAAAGATAATCAGGAGATTCGATGAAGAATTTTGTAGAAGAACTCAGATGGAGGGGCATGATCAAGGATATGACCCAGGGAGCCGAGGAAGCGCTCTCGAAAGGATGTATGTCAGCTTATGTCGGCATTGACCCGACAGGTGACTCCCTTCATATCGGCCACCTCGTCAGCATAATGATACTCAAGCACTTCCAGGCTTGCGGAAACAAGCCTTACGCCCTAGTCGGAGGCGCCACCGGAATGATTGGAGACCCTTCGATGAAGAGCAACGAGCGCAACCTCCTCGACGAGCAGACCCTCGCCCACAATGTCGAGTGCATCAAGAAGCAGCTTGGCCGCTTCCTCGATTTCGAGTCTGACGCGCCGAACAAGGCCGAACTCGTCAACAACTACGACTGGATGAAGGACTACACCTTCATCAACTTCACCCGCGACATCGGCAAACTCATCACCGTCAACTATATGATGAGCAAGGACTCCGTCAAGAAGCGCCTGAGCCGCGATTCTTCCGAAGGTATGTCGTTCACCGAGTTCACCTACCAGCTCCTCCAGGGCTACGATTTCCTCTATCTCTTTGAGCATCACGGAGTTTCCCTCCAGCTCGGCGGTGCCGACCAGTGGGGCAACATCACTACCGGCACCGAGCTCATCCGTCGCGTCCTCGGCAAAGAAGCCTATGCGCTTACCTGCCCGCTCATCACCAAGGCAGACGGAGGAAAGTTCGGCAAGACCGAGAAGGGCAACATCTGGCTTGACCCTGAGCGCACCTCGCCTTACCAGTTCTATCAGTTCTGGCTCAATGTCAGCGACGACGACGCGCAGAAGTACATAAAGATCTTCACTATGCTCGACCGCGAGACCATCGAGACCGCCATCGCCCAGCACCTCGAGTGTCCCGAAAGGCGCTCGCTCCAGCAGCTTCTCGCCAAGGAGGTCACAATTATGGTACACGGCCTGCAGGAGTATGAGAACGCTGTCGCCGCGTCAAAGATGCTCTTCGGCAAATCGACATCCGAAGACCTCCGCAAGCTCGACGAGAAGACCTTCCTTGCTGTCTTTGACGGCGTGCCAGCCTTCGAGATTGACAGAAGCCTTCTGCCTTCAGGCATCCTCGACCTGCTCGCAGTCCACACTTCCGTATTCCCTTCAAAGGGCGAGGCTCGCAAGATGATTCAGCAGAACGGATTCAGCCTCAACAAGGACAAGATGAACGACATAGCCTACAGCGTAAGCGACAAGGACATCATCGACGGCAAGTACATCCTCGCCCAGAAGGGCAAGAAAGACTACTATATCATCAAAATCAATGGATAAGCCGGCAAGCACCAGACAACTCAAGGTCGCCAGGGAACTTCAGCGCGACCTTGCCGAAATCATCCGCAGCAAAGGGATGGCCGTCTTCGCAGGCAGTATGGTCACGGTCAGCGAGGTAAGAATCAGCCCTGACCTGAGCATAGCCAAGGTCTTCGTAAGCATCTTCCCTTCCGCAAAAGGAGAGGAGGTGATGAAGATTCTGCAGGAGAACAACAAGGCCATACGCGGGGAGCTCGGACGCAAGATCGGCTCCCAGATGAGGATAGTGCCGGAGCTGGACTTTATGCTCGACACAACCCTGGACTATGCCGAACACATCGAATCCCTGCTGAAGAAATAATTGAGAGTTGACCTGTTCATAGCATTCAGATATCTGTTTGCAAAGAAATCCCACAATGTCATCAACGTGATTTCTGCAATCAGCTCTGCGGGTATGGCCCTGGGCACGGCGGCAATCATCTTGATTCTCTCGATCTTCAACGGCTTTTCTGAAATCATCGACAGCAATCTGTCGGATATTGACGCGTCACTGCGCATTGAGCGCAGCGACGCGTCCGTCTTCATCGCCGAGGGCCCGGCATTCGAAGCCCTGGAGGGAATAAAAGGGGTGGAATCCGTCAGCAGGGTTCTGGAGAAAAACGTATTTCTGGTCTATGACGGGAAGCAGGCGCTTGCATATGCAAAGGGTGTGGACGAGGTTTTTGTCGAGTCCAGCCGTCTCATAGAACACGTGGTGGACGGGGAATACACCCTCCAGAAAGGAGGCTCGCCAAGAGTCGGAGTGGGTGCGGCGCTCGCGAGGGAACTCTCGCTCAGACCCCGGTTCCTCAGCAAGCTGAACATCTATTATCCCGGAGGAAACGGACACCTTTCCCTGGTCAATCCCGCATCCTCAATGGCCTGCGTCCAACTCAGACCAAGTTTTCTTTTCAGCATCTCTTCGGAGAGCGACTCTGAGCTCCTCATCCTTCCTGTCGAAAGCCTCAGGGAGCTGACCGGCCTGGAAGAAGAGGTCAGCGCAGTGGAGCTTCGCTGTGACCGGGGGCAGATCCGTTCCATTGAGAAGCAGCTGCGGCGCAGCCTCCCCGAGGGCTTCACAGTACTTGACCGCTACAGCCAGCATCCTTCCACCTACAAGATGATCAGATACGAGAAACTGGCCATCTTCCTGATACTGGTCTTCATTATCATCATCATCGCCTTCAACATCTTCGGCTCCCTGTCCATACTCCGGACCGAAAAGCGCGAAGACTGCGCCATTCTTGGAGCAATGGGCGCAAGTACCGGCCTTATCCGCAGGATTTTCGTCATAGAAGGAACACTTGTCGGCCTGCTGGGCAGTTTCTCCGGTTTTGTCCTGGGGCTTGTCCTGGTCGTCCTCCAGCAACAGCTGGGGATAGTAAAAATGCCCGGAGCTTTCGGCCTCCAGGCATATCCTGTAGTGATTCAGGCGTCAGACCTGGCGCTGTGCGCCATCTGCATCTGCGCCATAAGTTTCATCATTCCCCTGCTTTTGCCTTCTCAAGAGCCTGAGTGATGTCAGATATGATATCCTGAGGATCTTCCAGGCCTACACTGAGCCTCATCAGGTCAGGCTCAACTCCCGCCTCGAGCAGCTGGCTGTCAGTAAGCTGACGATGGGTGTGCGAAGCCGGATGGAGTATGCAGGTGTAGCAGTCGGCCACGTGGGTCTCAATGGTGATGAGTTTCAGATTGTCCATAAAGCGGTTGGCCAGGGCCCTGTCGCCCTTGATGGCGAAGGCCATCACGCCGCAGCTGCCACCCGGCAGGTACTTGAGCAGAAGATGGTGATGAGGGTCGTCCGGCAGGTCGGGATAGCTGATCCACTTGACGTCAGGATTGTTTTTGAGGAAAGTGGCCACCTGCAGCGCGCTCTTGCAGTGGCGTTCCATCCTGACGTGCAGGCTCTGGAGACCGAGATTGAGGTAGAAGGCGTTCTGCGGGCTCTGGATGGCGCCGAAATCCCTCATCAGCTGCGAGGTCGCCTTGGTGATGTAGGCAAGTTTGCCGAACTTTTTGGTGAAGGTGATGCCGTGGTATGACGGGTCGGGAGCGCAGAGTCCCGGGAAGCGCCCGGCATTGGCATCCCAATCGAAATTGCCGCTGTCAACGATGACGCCTCCCACGGCAACTCCGTGGCCGTCCATATACTTGGTGGTGGAGTGGGTCACGATGTCGGCGCCGAACTCGAAAGGACGGCAGTTCACCGGGGTCGGGAAGGTATTGTCAACGATGAGGGGAACTCCGTTGCGATGAGCGATGCGTGCGAACTTCTCGATATCCAGCACCCTCACGCCCGGGTTGGTTAGCACCTCGCCGAAGAGCAGCTTGGTGTTGGGGCGGAAGGCGGCCTGGATTTCCTCTTCAGAAGCTTCCTGGTCGATGAAGGTTACCTCGATGCCCATCTTGGCGAAGGTGGTGCCCAGCAGATTGAATGTGCCGCCGTAGATGCTGGTGGCCGAGACGATGTGGCCGCCGGTCTCGCAGATGTTGAAGCAGGCAAAGAAATTGGCGGCCTGACCCGAAGATGTCAGCATAGCGGCGACTCCGCCCTCAAGGGCTGCAATCTTGGATGCCACCATATCGTTGGTCG
>JAEDLO010000076.1 GCA_016295245.1 Bacteroidales bacterium
CGAATAGTTTGCCGTGCCGTCAATCGGGTCGATGATCCACACCCACTCGTGGGCGCCGTTCATCACGTCATCCTCCTCTGCGATGAAGCCGCAACCCGGCAACAGGGCAGAGAGCTCTTGGGTGAGGAAGCGCTGAACGGCCACATCGGAGCTTGTCACGATATTCTCAATGCCGTGTTTGCTCTTGATCTCAAATTTGTCCGTAAGCATCAGTTCCGATGCTCTGCGCACAATATCAACTACATTGTCTAACATAAGGTATTTTTTTAGCATTGCGAAGATACTCAGATTTTGCCTATATTTGTGCATTATGTTTGAAAAAGACGTGTACACCGCCCGCCGCCGGACTCTTCTTGAGAAGATGAGCGGCGAAAAAGGCGTTGCCCTTTTTCTGGGCAATGTCGAATCTCCAGCGCAATATAAAGACAACTGCTACAAGTGGAGGCAGGACAGCACCTGGCTTTATCTCTTCGGCATTGACGAGCCCCGTCTGGCAGCCACGATAGACCTCGAAACCGGCGAGGAAACCCTCTACGGCGACGACTATACCGTGGACGACATCATCTGGACCGGCCCTATGCCGTCGGTGCGCTCCCTTGCCGACAGCGCCGGAGTGGCCCGCACCGCAAGCTATGACGCCCTCAAGGCAGCCCTCGAAGGGCGCAAGGTCCACTTCATCCCGGCATCGCGCTACTACAACGCTTTGCTGCTCGCTGACCTGCTGGGCCTAAGCCCCCAAGAGTGCTTTTCCAGCGGCAAGGCAGGCTGCAAGGCGGCTTCGGAGCCTCTTGTGCGCGCCGTAATCAGTATGCGTCTCGTCAAGGAGCAGAGGGAAATAGAACTTCTCGACCGCGCCGCCGACCTGGGAATCGCTATGCACACGGTTGCCCGCGCGGGCATACGTCCGGGCGTCGTGGAGCAGGAGGTTGTGGGCAGGATGGAGAGCGTCGCGCTCAGCTACGGCTGGGGTGTAAGCTTCCCGACCATCCTCACCCAGCACGGCGAGATTTTTCACTGCCACTCCCACCAGATGGCTTTCGAGCCCGGCAGGCTCGTGGTGGTCGATGCGGGCCTGGAGCTCAACGAGCACTATGCCTCCGATTTCACCCGCACTTACCCTGTGGGCGGCAGGTTCAGCCCCCGCCAGAAGGATATTTACCAGACGGTTCACGAATGCAATGAGCTGGCGTTCAGTATGGTACGCCCGGGCGTAGCCTATAGGGACGTGCATCTTGCAGTTGCACGCCATATGCTTGGAAGGCTCTCCGAGCTGGGCCTTGTAAAGGGCGATGTGGACGCTATGGTCGAGGACGGCATCGCCGGTCTCTTTATGCCTCACGGCCTTGGGCACAATATGGGCCTTGACGTGCACGATATGGAGGATTACGGCGAGAACCTTGTTGGCTACGATGACGACCAGAGCCGTTCTCCGCAGCTAGGTCTCGGCAGCCTGAGAATGGCGCGCCGCCTCACGCAGGGCAACGTAATCACCGACGAACCGGGCATCTATTTCGTGCCGGCTCTTATCGAGCTCTGGAAAAAGGAGGGCAGCGACAAGGGTTGCGTCAATTATTCGAAACTTCAGGATTATTACAACTTCGGCGGCATACGTCTTGAGGATGATGTCCTCGTGACTGCCGACGGAGCGCGCCGCCTCGGCAGCAGCCGCCTCCCGATAAGCGTGGAGGATGTTGAGGCCGCAATGGCGCAAGATTAATCTATTATATTGAAAATGGGATTATTAGAAGGAAAAGTCGCTCTCATTACGGGAGCATCCAGGGGCATCGGCAAGGCCATTGCCCTGAAGTTTGCATCTGAAGGTGCGGACATCGCATTTACCGACATCAAGATCAGCGAGGAAACCGTTTCTGAAATCGAGGCTCTCGGCGTGAAGGTTCGCGCCTATGCTTCAAATGCGGCGGATTTCGAGCAGACACACTCTACAGTTGAGGAAATCCACAAGGAGTTCGGCCACATCGACATCCTTGTCAACAATGCCGGCATTACCCGTGACGGCCTTATGCTCCGTATGGACGAAGCCCAGTGGGACGCCGTCATCAATGTCAACCTCAAGTCAGCCTATAACTACATCCACGCGATTACCCCTATCATGGCTCGCCAGAAGGGCGGCAGCATCATCAATATGAGCTCCGTCGTGGGTGTGAGCGGCAACGCCGGCCAGTGCAACTACTCGGCGTCGAAGGCAGGCCTTATCGGACTTGCGAAGTCCATCGCCAAGGAGATGGGGCCTCGCGGCATCCGCGCCAACTGCATCGCTCCGGGCTTCATCATCTCGGATATGACAGCCCAGCTCAGCGAGGAAGTGCGCGAGGCCTGGGTCAAGAGCATTCCTCTGCGTCGTGGAGGCACTCCTGAGGACGTGGCCAAGGTGGCTCTCTTCCTTGCCAGCGACCTCTCTTCATATGTCAGCGGCCAGGTTATCCACTGCTGCGGTGCAATGAACTGCTAGGGATGGATCTGCGCCTGACGGGACTTGACTTGAAAACTTCGCTTTCGGCAGTGACCGACCTCGTCCTGCCGAGAGAGTGCATAGTTTGCTCGACGCGCCTGCTTCCTTACGAGAAGCATATATGTCTGGAGTGTCTCGCTGACCTGCCCTTTACCCATTTCGAGTCCCTTGAGCGCAATCCTATGGCCGACAGGCTGAATGCCCTGCTGGATACTGAACACTATGAGCCGTATGCCTATGCTACGGCTCTTTTTCATTATAAGTCGGAGGCGGGCTACCGCAAGATCCCCCAGGCGCTCAAGTATCACAGAAATTTTGCCTGCGGTGAATATTTTGCCGCCCTGCTCGGCGAAAAACTTAAATCTTCGCCTCTTTTTTCGGACGTTGACCTTGTTGTCGCTGTCCCTCTCCACTGGACCCGGCGCCTGAAGAGGGGTTACAATCAGGCGGAAGTGATAGCATCGACCGTGGCAAGGGTGCTCGGCTGCCGCTGCGAGTCTCATCTTTTGGTGAGAAATCGCAGAACCGGGACCCAGACCAGACTGTCGGTTGAGAAAAAAAGTGCAAATGTGAAGGGGGCTTTCTCGCTAAATAAGTCTTGGAAGTCGGATTTTAATGTGAAACATATTTTAATTGTTGACGATGTTTTCACGACCGGAGCGACGATTTCTGAGTGTTTTTTAGCAATTCGGTCACGTTTTGGTCTAAAAGTGAGAATTTCCATTGCAACAATTTCCATAGTTGGGAGTTAATTTTTTATATGAATCAAAATTTATAACAATTGAAAAGTTTGTGTTATTGAGTCAAGCAAAATAGATATAACTTGCGGACAGAAAATAACCATTAGTAATAATGGCTATGCGTTTCATCATAATGTTGTTAGGTATTTCCTTGTCCTGCTTTCCTATGAAAAGTCAGGACAAGGTTTTTTTTGCAGACAGCCAATTCTGGGATTTTGGAACGATAAAAGAAGCTGACGGAATGGTCGAACACGTCTTTCGTCTGCGCAATGTCGGAAAAGCCCCGGAAAGGATTGCCGCAGCCATTCCGAGCTGTACCTGCGTCTTTGCGCGTTTCCCACAAACGGAGATTGCGCCGGGAGACGAAGCGGACGTGACGCTGTATTTTTCTCCCTCGGGAGCAAACGGAAAGGTTTGGCGTAGCGTGGACCTGACGGATTCGCGCGGGGCCCTGCTCCTGACCCTGGAAATGTGTGCGGAGGTGGAACCTTGCGACGAGAGCATCCAGCGCCGTTACCCGGCCTCGATTGCACCGATGATATATATAAGCAGGACTACGGTCCCGTTCGGCTACATAGCCCCGGGACAAAGCCTGACAAAGGCCGTGTATATTGCGAATGCCTCCGACCGTGGGGTGGAACTTGATTGGGACGTGCCTGAGGAAGGAGTTTTGAATGTCCAGGGACCTAAGTATCTTGGAGCCGGCAAGGAGGAAGCCTTGCTGCTGAGCTATGAGATGGGTCCGCAACACAAAGATAGAAGCTTCAGCGATGTGCTGAAATTCAAGATAGACGGCAAACCGGTCAAGGGCGTGAGCCTTTCGGCCCTTTGCCTTGATAAAGCCGAAAAGACGGATAGGAGTCCGTCGCTCAGATATTACCCCTCGCAGGGGAAGTTGAGCGGACGGCTGCTTTCGCGCAAACTGCGCGGCAGCGTGAAGATAAGCAACGCCGGTCCCGGCGAGCTGCTTATCTCCACGCTGCGCCTCGAGGGCAAAGCAGCCGGCAGCAGCCTCTCTTCCGGCACCCGCATCCCTTCAGGCGAGAGCGTCGAGCTTGAGGTATGGGGTGAAGGCGAAATCCGTGCGGAACTGTTTACAAACGATCCGCAAAGACCATATGTAACAATTACTTTCAACCAATAACGATATGAAACAGTCATTCTCTATCCTGTTGACGGCAGTCCTTGCCCTCAGCTTTACTTCCTGCAAACCGAAGGTGAGCTATGAGTATCCCTTCCAGGATCCATCCCTTTCGGTTGACGAAAGAGTAGAAAACCTTATTTCCCTTCTCACTCCGGAGGAGAAGGTAGGTCTTATGATGAACAAGGCCGTGTCTATCGACAGACTCGGTATCCCATCCTACAACTGGTGGAGCGAGGCCTGCCACGGTGTGCGCCAGGACGGTTACACCGTTTATCCGCAGCCTATCGGTATGTCGGCTTCCTTCAATGCCCAGCTTTTCTATGATGTCTTCTCTACCGTTTCAGACGAGGCCCGAGCCAACTGGAACCGTTCAGACCACGACATCTTCAACGTTCCTATGGGTGTGACCTATTATCCGGGCAACCCTGAACTGAGCTTCTGGTGTCCGAATGTCAACATCTTCCGTGACCCGAGGTGGGGCCGCGGCCAGGAGACCAACGGTGAGGACCCTTATCTGACCTCTGTGCTGGGCCTTCAGACCGTCCTCGGTATGCAGGGCGACGATGACAAGTATTTCAAGACCCACGCCTGCGCAAAGCACTATGCCGTCCACAGCGGCCCGGAGCCTCTGCGCCATACCTATGACGCTTCCGTTTCGATGAGGGATCTCTGGGAGACTTATCTTCCTGCCTTCAAGACCCTGGTGGTTGACGGTAATGTCCAGGAGGTGATGTGCGCCTACAACCGCTATGAGGGTGAGCCTTGCTGCTCTTCTGAGCGCCTGCTTCAGGATATCCTGCGCAACAAGTGGGGCTATGAGGGCCTCGTCGTGACCGACTGCGACGCTATCAACAACTTCTACACCAAGGGCCAGCACGAGACCCACCCTGATCCGCTCAGCGCCTCTGTTGACGCCGTCCTCTCAGGCACCGACCTCGAGTGCGGAAAGGTGATGATGAGCCTCGTAGAGGGTCTCGAGAAGGGCCTTATCAGCGAGGCTGACCTTGACGTGCACCTTCGCAGGACTCTCAAGGGCCGCTTCGAGCTCGGTATGTTCGACCCTGCCGAAATGCTCCCTTGGGCCAAGTACGGCGAGGAAATGATCAGCTGCGAGGAGTTCAACAGCCTTGCCGAGGAAGCCGCACGCCAGTCTATGGTGCTGCTCGACAACCACGCAGGCCTGCTCCCGCTCTCAAAGGACCTCAAGAAAATCGTCGTAGTAGGTCCTAACGCCGACGACGTTGCCCTGCTCAACGGCAACTACGGCGGCACCCCTACCGACAACCACAAGCACTCCCTGCTCGAAGGCATCCGCAATGCCGTTCCAAACACCGAGGTCGCTTACTTCAAGGGCTGCGAACTTACCGACGAGTACAACACCATCTACCACCTCGGCGATTTCAACTCCGGCAAGGGCGTCAGGGTTGACTTCTTCGACAACACCGAACTCAAGGGCGAGCCTGTCGTCAGCGGCGACTACAGCGAGCTCAACTTCAGCACCTTCGGAGCTTACGGCTTTGCCGAGGGCGTGCCTACCGACAAGTTCTCCCTGCGCGTGAGTGGCACCTATGTGCCTGACTTCACCGGCACTCTCAACTACACCGTCAACAGCGACAACGGCTATGTCCTCAAGATCAACGGCAAGGTGGTCGAGAACGCCAAGCCTGCACCGAGAATGGGCTTCGGCCGCCGCCGCGCCATCGAATACAAGAACCTCCAGGTCGAGAAGGGCAAGCCATACGAGATTGTCATCGAGTACAAGAAGGGCAACGGCCCATTCGGCTCTTTCAGGGCTGACTTCTGCCAGAGGATCTATGCCGACTTCGCCGACGTGATTGCCAGCGCAGCTGATGCTGATGCCATCATCGTCATCGGAGGCATCTCCGCCCAGCTCGAAGGCGAGGGCGGTGACAAGGCCGACATTGAGCTGCCGAATGTGCAGCAGAGGCTCGTCAGGGCAATGCGCTCAACCGGCAAGCCTGTCCTCTTTGTCAACTGCTCAGGCTCAGCCATCGCCTTCGGCAGCGTAAAGGACAGCTACGACGCACTCCTGCAGGCCTGGTATCCGGGACAGGGCGGTGCAAAGGCCCTCGCGGAGGTCATCTTCGGCGACTACAACCCTTCAGGCAAGCTCCCTGTAACCTTCTACGAGTCCAACGACGATCTTCCTGATTTCCTCGACTACAGTATGGACAACAGGACCTACAGATACTTCCGCGGCGAGCCTATGTTCGCTTTCGGTTACGGCCTCTCATATACCACTTATGTGTATGGTCAGGGCAAACTTTCAAACTCTTCGATGAAGAAGGACGGCAAGGTGACTGTCTCAGTGCCTGTTACCAACAACGGCTCTGTTGACGGCGAAGAAATCGTCCAGGTTTACATCAAGAGCCTCGACAACCCTCAGGCTCCTATCAAGGAACTCAAGGGCTTCGCCCGCCTCAAGCTTGCTGCCGGCAAGAGCGCCACTGCCAAAATCACCCTCGACGGCAGCTCGTTCCAGTACTACGACGAGACCATCGATGAGCTCTCAACCCGTCCGGGCAAATACAAAATCCTCTACGGCAGCTCATCACGCGACGAAGACCTCCAGTCCCTCGACTTCGAAGTCCTCTAGCCTCGACCCACGGAGCCTCAGGCCTTGACCATCTAAGCCTCAGACCGCGCCAACGAAGCCTCGTCCCCGGCTGTCCAGGCCACAGCCTGCGCCACGAAGCCTCGTCTCCGGCCATCCAGGCCACAGGCTCAACTATCCATACTGCGGACCCGACCTCAGCAGCAATACCGCTGCCTGTCGCCGGGCCCGCGGTTTTTTCGTCACACCCCTGGGATTCGTTACAACCATCCATCTCACTCACGTCCGTTTCCTCCCAACCACTCTGTCCGTCCGCCATCTGCAGACTGGCTGGCGAAACATAGTCGCCGTGGTGACAACCGCCGCGAGGAGAGCCTTTAGCGAGCTCCCCGCAGCGGCGAGTTGTAGCCGCCGAGCCGCGTAAATCGAGGCGGCGTCACCATTCAACCCTCAATTCCCCTCCAAATCTCCACTCTCCATCCTCTGTCCCCATCTCGTGTCAAACACCTGCGCGGGTAACCCCCTTCAGAAGCACCTCTGGGGCACCCTCGGTGCGCAGGTAATTGACATGAAGCACAGCCACCCCTCTCAGACATAGCTCAGGTTGACCCTCTCGAGAGTTTTGTCATTCACCTGCGCGGGTAACCCTGCTCAGAAGTACCTGTGAGGCATCCTGGGTGCGCAGGTGAGACCATTAAGCCCTCACCTGCGCGGTTGAC
>JAEDLO010000077.1 GCA_016295245.1 Bacteroidales bacterium
GCCCCCCGTCATTAAACAACACGTCCGTCGGGAGCTTTGAGCACACGGGTTCGGTACTGCGAAGCCCAAGTTTCCGAGGATAGACGAAAACAAATATAGTAAATTTTTGTAAGTTTTTCGTGTTCTTTTCAGTTCATTTGTTCCATATTTGAAATTTATGTACTTTTACACTATGATTTACTTGATTACAGCCATCATTTGCGGCTCACTATTTTCGATACTTTTCAAGGTCTGCGCCCGAAGTGGAGGCGATTCCCGCCTGGTAATTTTTTACAATTACATAACAGCCTTGGCTGCAAGCCTCTTCCCTATCGGAAAGGGCATATTCATTGACGGAACACCCGCTTCAAGTTTCGTTCTCCCGGGATGGATAATAGGTTTGACCGTGATCAGCGGCCTTTTCTTTATGCTCGGCTTCGTTAGTCTGAACTCCTCAACCCAGAAATGCGGCGTAGCCCTGACCACGGTCTGTGCTAAGGCCGCCCTGGTAATACCGGTGATTTTGTGTTATCTATTTCTGGGCGAAAAGGAGCCTGCCTGGGGTCCTGTCGCGATGATGTTCGCGGCTATGATTCTAATTATTTCTCCTTCCCCGTCAGCTTTCAAAGGCCACAGCGGAAAAGATTTCGCCGCCGGAGCCCTTCTCGTTTTTCTCTGCTACGGAGTTTCTGACTTTATGCTGAAACTCAATCAACATTCTGTAAGACTCAACGCAGGAGCCGATCAAGTACTCGAGAATGCGGGTATGGACTCGATGATGAGCTTCATATTTCTCTTCGCTATGATCGCTTCCTTCGCATATTGCCTGATGAAAGGCAGTTTCAAAAACAAGGAAAACAGGCTCAAGAACATCCTTTTCGGGCTTACGCTCGGTCTGGTCAACCTCGGCTGCACAAGCAGTATGATACGCAGCCTGGCAAGCCTTCCTTCGAACGTATTTTTCCCAATCTACAATACAGGCGTGGTACTTGTCGGCACGGCTGCCGGCATTCTCTTCTTCCGTGAGAAGATGAAATGGACCCAGGTTCTGGGCCTTATTCTGGCAGTGATTGCAGTAATACTCCTTAAGCGATAAAACAGATGAAATCTCTGAGAGAACTATACAAGATAGGACGTGGCCCGTCAAGCAGCCACACTATGGGCCCGATGAAGGCCGCCGGCATCTTCGCCTCCGAGCACGCCGACGCAGCCCGCTACGAGGTTGAACTCTACGGCAGCCTCGCCGCTACGGGGAAGGGCCATATGACGGACGCCGCCATCTCTGACGTCCTCGAAAAGACCGCTCCCTGCAAGATAATCTGGTACCCGGCAAAGACCCTCCCCTACCATCCCAACGGTATGGTATTCAAGGCTTTTGACAACTCGGACAAGGCCATTGCCGAGTGGACCTGCTACAGCATCGGAGGCGGTTCCCTGTCGGAAGGCGGCGAGAAAGACCGCTTCGCCGAAAGTCCTGAGGTCTACGATAAAAACAGCATCGGAGAGATAGTTGAATGGTGCCGCGACAACGGACGCAGTTTCTGGGAGTATGTCGAATTATGCGAGGGCCCCCAAATCTGGGACTACCTTGCCGAAATATGGCAGGCGATGAAACAAAGCGTCGAAAACGGCCTGAACAACGAGGGTGCCCTTCCTGGACCGCTCCATCTCTCTCGCAAGGCAGCGACCTACCACATCAAGGCAAGCGGCTACAAGCCAAGCCTCCAGAGCCGGGGGCTGGTATTCTCCTATGCCCTCGCGGTCAGCGAGGAAAACGCTTCGGGCGGCACCATCGTGACCGCACCGACCTGCGGCTCCTGCGGAGTGCTGCCCGCAGTGCTTTACTACCAGAGCCGCTTCCACGAATTCAGCGACAGACGCATACTTCACGCCCTTGCGACAGCGGGACTCTTCGGCAATGTGGTCAAGCAGAACGCCTCGATTTCGGGCGCCGAAGTGGGCTGCCAAGGCGAGGTTGGAGTCGCCTGCGCAATGGCATCCGCGGCTACCTGCCAACTCTTTGGAGGCACGCCGTCCCAGATTGAATATGCTGCCGAAATGGGCCTCGAGCACCATCTCGGGATGACCTGCGACCCGGTTTGCGGCCTTGTACAGATTCCCTGCATCGAGCGCAACGCCTTCGCGGCCGCACGCGCCCTGGACGCCAACATCTATGCCTCGTTCTCGGACGGAGTGCATCGCGTCAGCTTCGACAGCGTAGTGAAAGTAATGAAACAGACAGGCCACGACCTGCCTTCCCTCTACAAGGAGACTTCCGAAGGCGGCCTGGCAAAGAACTTTACAAAATAGTCCCTCAGTATGAATGATTACGGATTTGTCAGAGTAGGTGCCGCAATGCCGAAGGTTTCCGTGGGAAATCCGGCACTCAATGCGGAAGAGATAATCAAGGCCGCGCGCGAGCTTGCCTCGGAAGCCGTGGCAGTGGCGGTGTTCCCGGAGCTCAGCGTCACCGGGTACACCTGCGCCGACCTGTTCGGAGAGCAGTTCCTCGCTGACCGCTCGGAAGCCGCAGTGGAGGATATCGTAAAGGCAAGCGCTTCGCTTGACTGCCTGCTGGTAGTGGGCACGCCGGTACGCCACGCCGGAAGGCTTTTCAACTGCGCAGCCGTCATCGCCCGCGGTAAGCTTCTTGGCCTCGTGCCGAAAACCTACCTGCCGGGCAACGGCGAGTTCTACGAGCCGCGCTGGTTCGAATCCGCCCGAGTGCTGCCTGCAGAAGGCGTGTACCTGAGCTATGCAGGAGCAAAGGACGTGCTGATGGGCGTTCACCAGCTGTTCCGCGTGGGCAAGGCGCTCGTCGGGGTGGAAATCTGCCAAGACCTCTGGTCGCCGGTTCCGCCTTCAACCTGGGCCGCACTTGCCGGAGCCCAGATCATCGTCAACCTCTCCGCCAGCAACGAAATCCTCCTCAAGCACGAATACCGCCGCCAGCTCGTCCAGGCGACATCTTCAAGGCTCTTTGCAGCCTATGTCTATTGCAGCTGCGGCTATGGCGAATCCACCCAGGACCTCGTCTGGGCGGGCAGTTCTCTGATTGCCGAATACGGCTCCATCCTCTCGGAGGCCAAGCGCTTCGAGCTGGGCGGCACCAGCATCATCTCGGACATCGACATCGAGAAACTCGACACCCTGCGCGTCAAGGAGCACCACTTCGGCTTCGAAGGCGACAAGCCCAAGTTCGCCATCGTCCAGACCGGCGTGGAAGCGCTTACGGACTACGGGAAGCTTGAACTCAGACGCTATGTCGAGCCGCATCCTTTCGTACCGCAGGGAGACAAGGAGGCACTCGGTGAGCGCTGCCGCGAAATCCTCGCAACCCAGGTGGCAGGCCTTGTCACCCGTCTGGACCACATCCACTGCCGCAGGGCCGTAATCGGCATCTCAGGCGGACTGGACTCCACCCTGGCCCTGCTCGTCACCGTCCTCGCCTTCGACAAACTGGGCATACCGCGTGAAAACATCCTGAGCGTCACGATGCCGGGCTTCGGCACCACCGGGCGCACCTACAACAACGCCTGCACGCTCTGCCGCGAACTGGGCACAGAACTGCGAGAAATCTCCATCGTGCCTGCCGTGCGAGAGCATTTCGCCAACCTCGGCCACGACGAAAACATCCACGACCTGACCTACGAAAACAGTCAGGCGCGCGAGAGAACCCAGATTCTGATGGACCTGGCCGGCAAAGTCGGAGGCATAGTCATCGGCACAGGAGATCTCTCCGAACTGGCACTGGGCTGGTGCACCTACAACGGTGACCATATGTCTATGTACGGAGTGAATGTCAGCGTCCCTAAGACCCTTGTAAAGACTCTGGTCTGCTGGGCTTCAGACCGCCACTTCTCTGATTCGGAAGCCCTGAGGACTACGCTCCGGGACATCGTTGACACTCCGATCAGCCCTGAACTCTTGCCAAAGGCGGAAGACGGCAGCATCGCCCAGATTACTGAAGACGTGGTCGGCCCTTACGAGCTCCACGATTTCTTCCTCTATCACTTTTTCCGCTTCGGCTATGATCCCGAAAAAATCTTTTTCCTTGCTAAGACAGCCTTTGGCGGAACCTACCCGGACCCGGTCATCAAAAAATGGCTTCAGGTCTTCCTCAAGCGTTTCTACACCCAGCAGTTCAAGCGCTCCTGCCTGCCTGACGGACCTAAGGTCGGCTCCGTTTCCCTCTCTCCGAGGGGCGACTGGAGAATGCCTTCCGACATAGCATCACCTTTCAAATTCGAATGATGACTGAAAACGGCAAGCATAAGCTTTTGAAGGCGGCCGCCTGGCTGTCGGGGCTCTTCTGCACCGTATTCTGCACCCTACCTTCCCCCGGTCCGGAAGCAGAAAGCGGGGTCAGCAGGGAGCTTGCCCTGAGCAGGGCAGCCGCCATCGACTCACTGAGCTACGAGCTATCTTTCATCCTCAACCCGGACAGGGATAAAAAAATAGTCGGAAGCGAGACCGTGGAGTTCATCTACAGAAAAGACGATATCAGCAATCTGCTGCTTGATTTCAAAAGTGATGATAATTCACCGATAACGGTTTCAGTAAACGGAAAGATGATTCCGGCAAGGCTCAGGAACGAGCATCTCATCATCCCGTTCCATGAACTTGCCGAAGGGCGCAACACGCTGGAAATCAGATTTATTGCCGGAGATCTCCCGCTCAACAGGCGGGAAGGCTATATGTACACCCTGCTGGTTCCTGACCGCGCCCGCGAGCTTTTCCCTTGCTTCGACCAGCCTGATCTGAAGGCAAGCTACAAGCTCAGCCTCGTCGTCCCTATCGGCTGGACCGCTGTCAGCACCAGCCCGATTGCAAGCCGCGACAGCCTCGAGAGCGCCTCCGCAGTGAGGCTCAACTTCGCCCCGACCGAGCCGCTCAGCAGCTACCTCTTCTCCTTTGCTGCCGGAGACTTCCAGACAATGAGCGCCGAGCGCGACGGGCGCCGGATTACGATGTACCACAGGGAGAGCGACTCGCTGCATCTTGCCCAGGGCCCTGAGATCTTCACCCGGGTGTTCGATGCCCTCAACTATATGGAAGAGTACACGGGCATCCCCTACCCCTTCTCCAAATACGACTTCGTCGCCCTGCCGGACTTTCAGTTCGGAGGGATGGAGCACAGCGGAGCGACCTACTACAACGCTTCGAAAATCTTCCTTCCGAAGGACCCTACCAGTTCTCAGGTCATCGCCCGCGACCAGCTGATAGCCCACGAGACCGCGCATATGTGGTTCGGGGATTATGTGACTATGCGCTGGTTTGACGATGTCTGGACCAAGGAGGTCTTCGCCAACTGGTTCGCCTCTCGTATCTGTGCTGCACAGGATACATCCAAAGCCCTTTCCGCCACCGGATCGGAGACCTCGCGGCTCTCTGACCTGCGCACGCTCTATCAGGCTTCATACTCCGAGGACCGCACCGCCGGAGCCAACCCGATACGCCGTCCTCTGGAGAATCTCTCCGACGCCGGCCTTATCTATTGCAACATCATCTACGACAAGGCTCCCATCGTTATGGACAAGCTGGTCGACAGAATGGGTGAAGAAGCCTTCCGCAAAGGCCTTCAGGACTACCTGTCAGCCCACCCTTACGGCAACGCCGACTGGGATGAACTGATAAGCGCCCTCAAACCCCACTGCGACTTCGACATCCAAAGATGGAGCCGGGAGTGGGTTTACGGGACGGGGATGCCTGTTTACCATTGCAGCATAGACGTCAACAAACTGACTGTCAGACAAGAGGACTCCTCGTCTGTGGACCAGAGCGTAAACTACCGCGTTTACGGCAAGAACGGTCAGAAGAGCGACGTGGTACTGAGTTTCAAGGACGGCGCAAGACAGGCCGAAATGATGATACCATTCGTGATTTCGCACGCCGTTCCCAACATCGACGGCCGTGCCTACGGCAGCTTCGTCCTCGACGAGATAACGGCCGCGCAGATACGCGACAGTTGGATGGACCATACACCGGTCAGCCGTATGTCCCTGCTGATGACTCTCTACGACAATGTTTGGCGCAGGCGCATAAGCGCGAGGAGCTTTCTTCAGTGGGCTTCGTTCGCCATCCTTGACGAGCGGAATCCGCTGATATTTGAAAGCCTGGCTGAGTTCGCGACCGAGGCGTTGCTGATGCTCGATGAAGGCGACAAAATCAGCAGCACCAACAGCTTATGCCTCGAGCAGAGCCTGATGGGCATCGTCAGCGACTACGAATTCCCTGCCCAGCTCAGACTCATAGCCCTGCGCAAACTCAGCTACATCGCTATGCTGAACTCTACCAATTCCTTCCTGCTGAAGCTTTTCACGGGTGAGTGGAAACTGGAGGGCCTTGATCTATCTGAAAAAGACAGGACCAACCTGTGCTATCAGTTGATGCTCCGCCTGCCGGAAAAGTACGGCGACCTGCGCAAACTTGAGCGCTCGCGCATCAGTGACCCTGAAAGGCTGGCAAACTTCAATTTCATCTCCCAGGCCTGCCACCCGTCAAGCTACCAGAAAGAAAGGTTCTTCTCATCGCTGAAAAAGGTGGAGAACAGGAGGCCCGAGTCCAGGGTTCTTCAGGCCCTGGCCCTGCTGCACCATCCGCTTCAACAGAACAGCAGCGTCGCCTATCTCCGTCCTTCGCTCGAGCTGCTCGAGGAGATCCAGGCGACAGGCGACATCTTCTTTCCGGCTTCCTGGTGCAAGACCATCCTTGGCTCATACCACAACCGCGATGCTGCATATATCGTAAGGTCTTATCTTTCTGACAATCCGGACCTGAATCCCCTGCTGAAGACAAAAATTCTGCAGGGTGCCGGCTATCTGATGCAGTTCCCTACGCTGGAACTCGTCGTACCAATTTCCTTTTAGCAAGAAGGAACAGCACCAGGCTGAGGACGAAAACCCCTATTCCGATATATGGCGTAGCTACGGCCGGGATGTTGAGTCCTATCTTGGCCGTGCTGATGAAGGTCAGGCAAACCGAAGTCATAAAACAGGCCGGGAAGAGGGTTATCAGATATGAATAGCCCGCCCTTTCAGAATAGAGGAAGACGGTCAGGGCCCAGAAGGTAAAAATCGAAAGGGTCTGGTTGGCCCAGCCGAAGTACCTCCAGATCACATCGAACCCATCCGCATCGGAAATGTTAAACCATAGCAGACCGGCGGTGCAGATAAAGAGCGGGATTGCCACGGCAAGCCTCTTGTGCACCGACCTCTGGTCTATCTTGAACGCCTCGGCAACTATCATTCGCGCAGCCCTGAGCGAGGTGTCGCCGCTGGTAATCGGGGCAGCGACTACGCCCAGCAGGGCGAGAATGGAACCGAAGGTGCCCAGCCATTCCTTGGAAACCACATTAACCACAGCCGGTGCGGCAGAAACGCTTTCTGCGCCCATCTCCACATTTCCTCCGCCATAGAAGAAATAAGAAGAAATTGTCGCCCAAATCAGGGCTATCAGGCCTTCCACTATCATCGCCCCATAGAAAACCGGTCTTCCGAGGGTTTCCTTCTTGAGACAGCGGGCCATCAGAGGAGACTGGGTGGCGTGGAAGCCGCTGATTGCACCGCAGGCGATGGATATGAACATACAAGGGAAAATGGAGCCTGCGG
>JAEDLO010000078.1 GCA_016295245.1 Bacteroidales bacterium
AACTTCATTCAGCCGGCTCGCTTAGTTAAAAAATTGCTATTTGATGCCTACCCTGTCGAAGATGAAATCTACATTCTTGAAGTAGTACTCAAGAGTGAAGCAGGATTCCAGCTCATCGGTGGATACTAATCCCATCACCTTCTCATTCTCTTTCAGAAGAGTCTGATAATCAAGACCTTCAGTCCAAGCCTTCATAGCAACAGGTTGCACGGTGTCGTAGGCCTCCTCGCGGGAGAGGCCTTTGGAAATCAGAAGGTTCATCACCCTCTGGGCGAAGATGACACCCTTGGTCTTGTAGATGTTGGCGAGCATATTCTCCGGATAGACGGTCAAGTTCTCGAGGATGCCCTTGAAACGGCAGAGCATATAGTCGAGCAGTTCGGTTGCATCCGGCAGGATGATGCGCTCTGTCGAAGAGTGGGAGATATCCCTTTCGTACCAGAGAGCCTCGTTCTCGCAGGCCGTCACCATATAGCCTCTCATCACGCGGGCGCAGCCGCAGATATTCTCCGATGAGATAGGATTCCTCTTGTGAGGCATTGCGCTTGAGCCCTTCTGGCCCTTGCGGAAGGCTTCTTCGGACTCCCTGACCTCGGTGCGCTGGGAGTTGCGCACTTCCGTTGCCATCTGCTCGAGGGTGCCGGCGATGACTGCCAGGGTGGCCATGTAGTAGGCATGGCGGTCGCGCTGAAGCACCTGGGTGGAGATGTTGGCGGAGTTGATGCCCAGCTGCTCGCAGACATAATCCTGAATGAACGGCGGGATGTTGGCAAAGTTGCCGACGGCGCCGCTCATCTTGCCGGCCTCAACGCCCTGGCAGGCATACTTGAAACGCTCGATATTGCGCTTCATCTCCTCGTACCAAAGGGCCCATTTCAGACCATAGGAGGTAATGTCGGCGTGGATGCCGTGGGTGCGGCCGATGCACGGAGTGGACTTGAACTCCAGAGCCCTCTTCCTGAGCACTTCGAGGAATTCCTCCATATCCTTGAGAAGGATGGCGTCAGCCTGCTTGATGAGGTAGCCGTTGGCGGTATCCACAACGTCGGTGGACGTGAGGCCGTAGTGCACCCACTTGCGCTCCTCGCCGAGGGTTTCGCTCACCGCTCTTGTGAAGGCCACCACGTCGTGGCGGGTAATCTCCTCTATCTCCTTGATTCTGTCTACATTGAAGCCGGCCTTCTCGCGGATTTTGTCCACGTCTTCAGAAGGGATGACGCCGAGTTTGCTCCAGGCCTCGCAAGAAAGAATCTCAACCTTGAGGTAGGCGTTGAACTTATTTTCTTCGGTCCATACGTCCCTCATCACTTTGCGGGAATATCTCTCTATCATAAGTGTTTATTTGCTGTTTCTGTTAAGGAATGAAGCAATGTTGGCCTCGATGCGGCCGAGCACGTCAGCGCACTCGCTGCGCTCGAACTTCTCGCCTACGATGTGCTCGTAGAGCTCGACATAGCGGTCGGTGATGCCGTTTACGACCTCAGGGGTCATCTCAGGCACCTTCTGGCCCTCCAGGCCCTGGAAGCCTCCGGCCATAAGCCACTCGCGGACAAATTCCTTCGAGAGCTGCTTCTGCCTCTGCCCTGCCTTGAGCCTCTCCTCGTAGCCTTCGGAATAGAAGTAGCGCGATGAGTCAGGAGTGTGGATTTCATCCATCAGGATGATCTTTCCGTCACGCTTGCCGAATTCATATTTGGTATCGACGAGAATGAGACCCTTGCCGGCAGCCATTTCGCAGCCCCTTGCGTAAAGGGCCCTGGTATATGCCTCAAGCTGCTCGTAGTCCTCGCGGCTTACGATGCCGCGCGAGATGATTTCCTCCTTGCTGATATCCTCGTCGTGACCTTCGTCAGCCTTGGTGGTCGGAGTAATGATAGGCTCCGGGAACTTCTGGTTCTCCACCATACCCTCAGGGAGGGCGACTCCGCAGAGTGTGCGCTTGCCGGCCTTGTATTCACGCCAGGCGTGACCTGTGAGATAGCCTCTGATAACCATTTCGACCTTGAAAGGCTCGCACCTCAGACCGATGGTCACCATAGGGTCGACCGCCTCAAGCTTCCAGTTCGGAATAATGTCCGAAGTGGCATCCAGGAACTTTGAAGCAATCTGATTGAGCACCTGTCCCTTGTAAGGAATACCCTCGGGAAGGACGACGTCAAATGCCGAAATTCGGTCGGTTGCGACCATTACTAGATAATCATCGCCGATGCTATATACATCGCGGACCTTGCCGGTGTATTTTGACACCTGGCCGGGAAATTGGAAATCTGTGCTAACGATGGCTTTCATTGTGTATTGAAAAAACGGTCTGCGAAGTTAATTGTTTTTTCGCAGTATTCCGAAAAAATACTACCTTTGTGACTATGAAAGTCAGTATCATTATGGGGTCCACCAGCGACCTTGAGGTGATGAGCCCAGCCATCAAAACTCTCGAAGAATTCGGCATCGAATATGAAAAGCGCGTAATCAGCGCCCACCGCACTCCCGACCTTATGTGTGAATACGCGAAGAGCGCCCGCTCAAGAGGCATAGGCGTAATCATCGCAGGTGCTGGCGGAGCCGCCCACGTGGCAGGCGTCGTTGCCGGTATGACTACCGTCCCCGTAATCGGCGTACCTATCCAGACCAAGGCCCTCGGCGGACTTGACTCTCTTCTGTCCATCGTACAGATGCCGGGAGGCATCCCTGTGGCCACAATGGCAATCAACGGCTCCAAGAACGCCGCCCTTCTGGCGGTAGAGATTCTCTCCCTTAACGACAACGCCCTCCTTTCAAAGCTTGAAGCCTACAGGCAGAAGCAGACCCGCGCAGTACTCGAAGCAAGCATCTAATCCATCCCTGACAAGATATGAACTCTTATCGCATCTTCGTTGAAAAGTATCCGGAATTTCAGGTAGAGGCAAGAAGCCTCAGATACGAACTCAACGAAAACCTTCAGCTTACCCTCAAGTCACTCAGACTGATCAATGTCTATGACCTTTTCGGCTTTTCGGAGGAACTCCTCGAGAAGAGCCGTTACAGCGTTTTCGGAGAGATAGTCACCGACAGCGTGACCGACAGCCTCGACCTCGAAGGCAAAAAGTACATCGCAGTCGAGTATCTTCCGGGCCAGTTCGACCAGAGAGCCGCATCGGCAGTTGACTGCGTGCGCCTTATCGAGCCTCAGGCCAATGTGAGCATCAAGAGCTCCAAACTTCTGATTCTCGATGATGATACCGACAACCAGACCATAGAGAAAATCAAACACTATTATATCAATGCCGTGGAGTCACGCCAGAAGGACCTCTCGAAGCTCAGCGACACCGAGCACGCTGAGATCAAGCCTGTCGAGACCCTCAACGGCCTGACCGCTCTCAAGGAAGAGGAACTCGCCCCATACTGCAAGAAGATGGGTCTGGCGATGAATGCCGACGACCTGCGCGAAGTGGTCAATTACTTCCGCGCCGAGGGTCGCGACCCGCTCGAGACCGAGCTGCGCATCCTCGACACATACTGGTCAGACCACTGCCGCCACACCACCTTCACCACCGAGCTCCAGAGCGTGGACGTGGATGAATCTTTCATCAAGGAGGAAATAGACGGCACATACCAGATGTATCTGAAGATGCGTCAGGAGCTGGGGCGCGACAGGAAGAGCATCAACCTTATGGATATGGCGACCATCGGAGCCCGCTACCTCAAGGCAAAGGGTCTGCTGGACGATATGGAAGTCAGCGAAGAAAACAATGCCTGCAGCATCTTCGTGGATGTTGACGTGGACGGACAAACCGAAAAGTGGCTGCTCCAGTTCAAAAACGAAACCCATAACCACCCTACCGAAATCGAGCCTTTCGGAGGCGCCGCCACCTGTCTTGGAGGCGCAATCCGCGACCCGCTTTCCGGCAGAAGCTATGTATATCAGGCTATGCGCGTGACCGGCGCTGGCGACATCTGGAAGGAAGTGAAGGACACCATCCCGGGCAAGCTCCCGCAGAAGGTCATCACCCACAAGGCAGCCGCAGGCTACAGCAGCTACGGCAACCAGATCGGCCTCGCAACCACCCACGTAAGGGAAATCTACCACCCGGGCTACACCGCCAAGAGGCTTGAGATCGGCGCCGTTGTTGGCGCGGTCAAGGCCGAAAACGTGAGGAGGGAGAGCCCTGCACCGGGCGATGTGATTCTGCTGCTCGGCGGCCGCACCGGACGTGACGGAATCGGCGGCGCAACCGGATCTTCAAAGGAGCACACCGAGGCCTCGCTCGAAACCTGCGGCAGCGAGGTCCAGAAGGGCAACGCCCCTGAGGAGAGGAAGCTCCAGAGACTTTTCCGCAGGCCTGAAGTTACCCGTCTGATCAAGAAATCCAACGACTTCGGAGCCGGCGGAGTGAGCGTTGCCATTGGCGAGCTCGCCGACGGACTCGACATCTACCTCGACAGAATCCCTACCAAGTACGCCGGCCTCAACGCCACCGAGCTCGCCATCAGCGAATCGCAGGAGAGAATGGCAGTTGTGGTTGAAAGCAAGGACTGCGAGGAATTCGTGAAATACTGCCTATCGGAGAACGTCGAAACCACCCACGTGGCCGATGTGACCGACAGCGGCAGGCTCAGAATGTACAACAAGGGCGTAAAGATGGTTGACCTCGCGCGCAGCTTCATCGACAGCGCAGGCGCCAAGCATTACTCAAAGGCCGTCGTAGGCCCGGTCGAGGACATCAATCCTTTCGAGCGCGAAGTCCCTGGCGCAAGCCTCTGCGAGAAGCTCGAAAACAACCTCGAGGATGCCAATGTCACCAGCCAGAAGGGCCTCATCGAGACCTTCGACGCCACCATCGGCCGCTCTACCGTCCTTATGCCGTTCGGCGGCATACTTCAGGCGAGCGAGACCCAGGTTTCCGTCCAGAAACTTCCTGTTGACGGCTACACCGACACCGCAAGCATTATGGCCTTCGGCTACAACCCGTATCTTTCGGAGTGGAGCCCTTACCACGGCGCCGCATACGCAGTCGTCGATGCCTGTGCAAAGGTTGTCGCCGCAGGCGGAAGCTACCGCAAGATGAGATTCTCATACCAGGAGTACTTCGAAAGGATGACCTCAGACCCTCACAGCTGGGGCAAGCCGCTCAGCGCCCTGCTCGGCTCCATCAAGATGCAGGTCGAGCTCGGCCTGCCTTCAATCGGAGGCAAGGACTCTATGAGCGGAACCTTCGAGCACATCAATGTACCTCCTACCCTCGTAGCCTTCGGCATCACGACCGTAGATGCCAACAGGGTGATTTCCACCGACTTCAAGTGGGAGGACAACAAGCTCTATCTCATCAGGCACACCCCGCTCGCCAACAGAATGCCTAACGTCGCCCAGCTCAAGCAGAACTGGGACTATGTAGAGGAGCAGATCGGCGAGGGCAACATCGTTTCCGCATACGCAATCGGCTATGGCGGACTTGCCGAGGCAGTCTGCAAGATGTCCTTCGGCAACGGCTTTGGCTTTGAACTGAACTATCCGGAAGACGAGCTCTTCAACTGGTCTTACGGTTCCATCCTCGTCGAGAGCGAGACCGATCTGGACTATCCTGGAGCAATTCTTGTCGGCCGAGTAACCGACGGGGAGGACGGGCTCTGCCGCGTCAACGGCACCAAGGAAAGCCTCGGCAAGCTGTTCAGCGCCTGCCGCGACCGCTTCAACAGCGTTTACCCTGACTCCTGCGAGGCCTCACACAAGGACATCCTTCCTGCCGGAACGGATCTCTCACAGGCCGTGAAGACAGCCAAGTCAGAACTCAAATACAAGGGAGAACCGGTTGAGAATCCGGTAGTCTTCATCCCTGTCTTCCCGGGCACCAACTGCGACTACGACTCAGCCAAGGCCTTCCGCAAGGCTGGAGCAAAGGTTAGGATGAGCGTCTTCTGCAACCTTAGCGCCGACGACATTTTCCGCTCTATCGACACTATGGCCTCGGAGATTGACAATTGCCACATCCTGATGCTTTCAGGCGGCTTCTCTGCCGGAGATGAACCAGACGGAAGCGGCAAGTTCATTGCCAATGTTCTCAACAACAAGTCAATAGCTGCCGCCATCCACAGGCTGATTGACAGGGGCGGACTCATCCTTGGCATCTGCAACGGTTTCCAGGCTCTGGTCAAGAGCGGACTGCTGCCTTACGGCAGGCTCGGCCTTGTTACCAAGGAGTCCCCTACCCTCTTCCGCAACGACATCAACCGTCACATCTCCCAGATGGTATCCACACGGGTAGCCACCACCAACTCGCCTTGGCTTGCCGGTATGGAAATCGGCGACCTCCACACTATTGCGGTCAGCCACGGCGAGGGCAAGTTCGTGGTCAGCGAGGAGCTCGCCCGCGAGCTGTTCCTCAACGGTCAGGTGGCCTTCCAATATGTGGATCCTGTCGAAGAGGAGCCTACTATGGACTCTCCATACAACCCTAACGGCTCATACTACGCCATTGAAGGCATCATCAGCAAGGACGGACACATCCTCGGCAAGATGGGTCACACCGAACGCTACGAGAAGAATGTCTTCAAGAACATCGACGAGGAGCTTGAGCAGCCTCTCTTCGAAAACGCAGTCAGATACTTCAGAGGAAAATAAAACGAAATATGGCAGTAAATTACGAAAAAGCAGGCGTAAACCTCGAGGCAGGTTACGAGGTGGTACGCAGAATCAAGTCACACGTAGCTTCGACCAACAGGCCGGGCGTTATGGGCAACATCGGCTCCTTCGGAGGAATGTTTGACCTCTCCGCCCTGGGCATCAGGGAGCCGGTTCTGGTCAGTGGCACCGACGGCGTGGGTACCAAGCTCAAGATTGCCTTCGAGATGGACAAGCACGACACTGTCGGCATCGACGCAGTCGCAATGTGTGTCAACGACGTGCTCGCCCAGGGCGCAGAGCCGCTCGTATTCCTTGATTACGTGGCTGTCGGCCACAATGAGCCCGCCAAGGTTGAAGCCATCGTTTCCGGCGTTGCAGAGGGTTGCCGCCAGGCAGGCTGCGCGCTTGTAGGAGGCGAGACCGCCGAGATGCCGGGTATGTACGAGGGCGGCGAATACGACATCGCGGGCTACACCACCGGTGTTGTCGAGAAGTCGAAGCTCATCGACGGCACCAAGGTCAAGGTCGGCGACGTGCTTGTCGGCATCGCATCTACCGGCGTACACTCCAACGGCTTCTCGCTCGTAAGGAAGATCGTTTCCGACAGCGGACTGGATCTCCACGCCCCGCTGCCTGAGTTCTTCGGCGACAGAATGCTCGGCGAGGTTCTCCTCACCCCTACCAGAATCTATGTGAAGCAGGTGCTTGATGTAATCCGCAACTGCGACGTCCACGGCGTTGCCCACATCACCGGCGGCGGCTTCGACGAGAACATCCCTCGCATCCTCACGAAGGAGATGGGACTCGAAATAGCTGAAGGCAGCTGGGAGATCCTACCTGTCTTCAAG
>JAEDLO010000079.1 GCA_016295245.1 Bacteroidales bacterium
CAGCAGAATCAGCAGGACCAGAACCAGGACCGGAATCAGCAGGACAGCAACAATAATCAGAATCAGGAACCGTCAATCTCTCCTCAACAGGCCCAGCAGATGCTCAATGCCATCCAGGCAAGGGAGAAACAGACCCAGGACAAGGTGAATAGGGAAAAGGCGGCGCTGCTCAAGTCTAAACAGAAAGAAAAGAATTGGTAATGAGAAAGATAACAGGGATTTTAATGAGTTTGGCCCTCTCCGTGGGTGCCTGTTTCGCCCAGATCTCCATAAAGGTCCAGGCGCCGGAAGTCGTAGGCCTGAATGAAGAGTTCAACCTGGCCTTCATCATCTCCGGCGAGAATTCCCCGTCGAAGTTCGAATGGCAGCCGGGAGATGATTTCGAAGTGCTCTGGGGCCCGCAGGAAAGCCACTCCACTTCCATCTCCATAATCAACGGCAACAGGACCAAGAACGTCCAGACCAGCTATACCTACATTCTCAGGCCGAAGACTACCGGCCAGTTCCGCATCTCGCCGGCCAGCGCCATCGTAAAGGGCGAGGAATACAGCTCCAAGGCCCTCACCATTGAGGTTGTGACCAACGGGGCCGGCAGCTCCGGGGGCGGCTCCCAGTCCGGCCAGGGCGGAAATCCATCGTCAAGCTCCGCCCAGGCAAGCGTGTCCGAGGACGACATATTCCTGAGGTTGACCGTGGACAAGAGCAGGGTGGTGGTCGGAGAGCCCGTCCGCGCGACTCTCAAACTCTACCAGAGGGTCAACATCGCCGGCTTTGAAAATGCCAGGTTCCCGACCTTCAACGGCTTCTGGAGCCAGGAGCTCGAAGCTCCTGCCAATATAGAATTCAACCGCGAAACCATCAACGACCGCATCTACAACGCCGCCCTGCTGCGTAGCTGGACCCTCGTGCCCCAGAAGGCCGGGGAGATCACCATTGAGCCGGCAGAGCTGGTCTGCCTGGTGAATATCAGGCTTCAGCGCGCCCCGACGGGCAGCATTTTCGACAGCTTCTTCCAGGATGACTACCAGACCATACGCGAGCGTGTCCGTTCCCAGGCCGTCAAGGTGAAGGTCAACCCTCTGCCTTCGGGTGCCCCTGCCTCATTCGGAGGCGGAGTGGGCAGCTTCAAGATGAGCGCCGAACTCAGCTGCGACAGCCTCAAGGCCCACGATGCCGCTTCCCTGAAGATTACTATCACGGGCAGTGGCAATGTCGCTCTGCTCGAGGCGCCGAAGCTCAGCTTTCCTCCTGATTTCGAGCAGTATGACGTCAAGTCCAGCGACATCCCTTCGGGCAAGGTCTTTGAGTATCCGTTCATCCCGCGCAGCCACGGCAGCTTCGAAATCGGCCCTGTCGAATACAGCTACTACGATGTTTCGAAGGGTCGCTACGAGACCCTCAGGAGCCAGGTGATGAGGCTCGGCGTCGCCAAGAACGCCGACGGCCAGGCCTATGACGCACAGCCTCAGTCCGGGATGAACCTGCCTGCCCGCAAGGGCGTGAAGGATCTCGGCAGCGACATCCGCTACATCGTGACCAAGCAGCCACCGCTCAGGCTGGGAAGTGCGTTCTTCCTCGGTTCTACCCTCTTTTGGCTGCTTCTTGTCCTGCTCCTTGTTGGCGCCGCCGCCATATTTGCCCTCTTCCGCTATCTTGCCCATCGCCGCAAGGACCTTGTCGCCGCCAAGGACAGGGGAGCGGTCAAGATGGCCCGCAAGAGGCTTCAGAAGGCGGGAGAATACCTCTCGGGCGGCCTTGTCTCTGCATTCTACGAAGAGCTGCACCGCGCGCTGCTGGGCTTCGTTGCCGACAAGCTCAATCTCGAAGAGTCGCAGATGAGCCGCGAGAACATCGCCGCCGGCCTCGAATCGAAGGGCGTTGCAGGCGCGCTTGCAGAAGAGTTCTGCACCCTGCTTGACGCCTGCGAGTTTGCCCGCTATGCGCCTTCGCAGGCTGATGCCTCGATGGACAAGCACTACCAAAGCTCAATCAAAGTCATCTCTGAGATAGATTCAAATATGAAGAAAGGCAAGAAAACCCCTGCAGGCCTGGCCGCCATAGCGATTCTGCTCTGCTGCTCGGGAAGCCTCTTCGCCCAGACGGGCACTGAAGGAGCCTGGGAGCGTGGAGTTGAGGCTTACTCGGCTTCCGACTATCTGACAGCGATAGAGAACTGGAAGTCCCTCAGCGATGCGGGCTACGAGTCCGCCCAGCTGTATTACAACCTGGGCAACGCCTGCTTCAAAAACGACGACCTCGCCCACTCCATACTCTATTACGAAAGGGCCTTGAAACTCAACCCTTCATACGGCGATGCGAAATACAATTTGGAGTATGCCCGCTCGATGGTTCAGGACAGGATTGAGGCCGTGCCTGAGTTCTTCCTCAAGACCTGGACACGGTCATTCTCCTACTTGCTGCCATCCAACGCCTGGACAGCTCTCTTCCTGGTCTTCCTTGCCACCGCTCTTGCAATGGGCCTGATGTACCTGCTCTCCCGCCGCAAGGGGGCGAGAAAGACGGGCTTCATCCTCGGGATAGTCTTCCTGCTGCTCTCGGCGGGAGCGCTGTCCTTCGCCGCAGGCCAGAAGTCCGACTACCTCAAGCAGGAAAACGCCATAGTGATGCGTCCTGTCAGCACGGTGAGGAGCTCGCCTGACAGCTATTCCTCAAAGGACCTTTTCGTGCTCCACGAGGGAACAAAGGTCAAGGTCCTGGACAGGGTGGGCGACTGGGTCAACATCGAGCTTTCTGACGGCCGCCAGGGCTGGGCCCGGGCTTCTGAAATAGAAATTATCTAACTAAGCCAAAAATACCTATTTATGAAACGCAACCCAATCACAAGACTGTCCACAGCAGCCTCGCTTCTGCTTCTGGGCTCTATGCTCTTCTCCTGCTCCCCGAAAGGCGGACAGCAAGAGCCTTCCGCCCTCACCTGGCCTGAAATCACAAGCGAAACCAAGCCGTGGACCCGCTGGTGGTGGCCTGCAAGCGCCGTCAGCAAAGCGGATATGACCGATATGCTCGATGCCTACAGTGAGGTGGGCTTCGGCGGCCTCGAGGTCACGACCATCTACGGAGCCAAGGGCTATGAAGACAGCTACCGAACCTATCTGTCCAAGGACTGGATGGATTTCTTCTGCTACACCCTCGACGAGGCAGAAAAGCGCGACCTGGGCATAGACCTGGCGAACGCCTCCGGCTGGCCTTTCGGCGGCAACTGGGTGACTCCTGACTATGCCTGCCGCTATCTTGCAACCAGCACCTACAAGCTCAAGGCGGGGGAGAGCCTTCAGGAAAAGATTGAATACATCCAGAAGCCTATCCTCAGGACCATCGGCCTCAAGACGGACTTCTCCAATATGGAATACCCTGTCGCTGCAAACGACAGCCTCCAGCAGTACGCCTTCGACCAGGTACGCTATCCTCAGAGCCTTCCGCTCATCGCCCTTACCGCCCACAGTTCCGAAGGCGGCTATATGGACCTGACCGACAAGGTGGATGCCGAAGGCAGGCTTGACTGGGTTGCCCCTCAGGGCGACTGGACCCTCTGCGCGATGTTCCTCGGCTACCACGGCAAGATGGTGGAGAGGGCCGGTCCGGGAGGAGAAGGCGATGTGATCGACCACTTCAGCGCCGATGCCATCACCCGCTACCTGGCCTACTTCGACGAGGCCTTCAAGGGGTATGATCTCCATCACATCCGTTACTACTTCAACGACTCCTACGAGGTTGACGATGCCGCCGGCAGCTCTGACTGGACTGAGAATTTCTTCGACGAGTTCAAGACCCGCCGCGGCTACGACCTCAAGCCGCATATGCTTGACCTGCTTGACCTCAGCGGCGACGCCCAGACCTCGCAGAGAGTGCTCTTCGACTATAGGGTAACCATCAGCGAGCTCCTCACCGAGACCTACTCGATGATGTGGCAGAAGTGGGCTGCCGACCAGGGCAAAGGCATACGCAACCAGGCCCACGGCTCTCCGGCCAATATCCTCGACCTCTACAGGGTCAGCGATGTTCCCGAGACCGAAGGCCAGAACATCATAGGTATGAAGACCGCCTCGTCGGTTTCAAACATCACAGGCAAGAAACTCACCTCGGCCGAGGCTTGCACCTGGCTCGGCGAGCATTTCACCAGTACCCTGGGAGATGTCAAGACCGCGCTGGACAACTACTTCCTCGCCGGCGTGAACCACATCGTATATCACGGAACCTGTATGTCTCCGACCGATGCCCTCTGGCCGGGCTGGAACTTCTATGCCGCCGTGCACTTCCAGCCTACAAATCCTTTCTGGAAGGACCTGAAGGCGGTCAACGACTATGTGGCCCGCTGCCAGAGCTTCCTGCAGTCGGGCAAGGCCGACAGCGACCTGCTGCTCTACTTCGACGCCACCAGTCTCATCAGCGAGAGGGGAAGGGAACTGCTCTACCATATGAACCACCGCACAGCCTATCAGAGCTCAATGGCTGAGTACTCCCAGGGCCTTTACGACAAGGGCTACGCCTGGGACTACATCTCCGACAAGATGATTTGTGATGACCTGGATGTCAAAGGCGGCAAAATTATCTCCTCTGAAGGCGCGTCATACTCCGCCATCATCATTCCTGAGTGCCGCCTGATGGTTGCCGAGACCTTCGCCAAACTCTGCGAACTGGCCCGCAAGGGCGCTACCGTGATGGTGATGAACTCCCTTCCTGAGGACATCCCGGGGCTCGCTTCCCTTGAAACCAAACGCAGCGAGTTCCTCAAGCTCAAAGCCAAGATACGCTTCTCTCCGGACGGAGCTGTCAGCGTTGCCCGTATGGGAAAGGGCCGCTTCCTGCTTTCAGACCAGCTCTACGAAATGCTTGAGTATGCAGGCATCGGCCGCGAGAGGATGTACGACTCCGGCCTGCAGTGCATCCGCCGCCAGAAAGAGGACGGCGGAAGGTATTATTTCGTAAAGAACCCCGGAAGCTCTGAATTCGACGGCTGGCTGCCTCTGGACATCAGCTGCGCTTCTGCCGGTATCTATGACCCTATGAGCGGAGAGTGCGGTGTGGCTGCCGTAAGACAGGACTCAAAGGGCCTGTGCGAGCTTCGCGTCAAGCTTCTGCCTGACCAGAGCCTTGTCATCGAGACTTTCGCTGGACAGTGCACGGGAGATGAGTATCCGATTTACCGCAAGGCGGGAGAGAGCCTGCCTGTAAGGGGCAGCTGGAGCGTGCGCTTCACCGACGGCGGTCCAAGCCTGCCTGAGAGCCGTACAGTCACCACCCTCACCTCCTGGACCAACTTCGGCCGCCCTTATGAGAGTTTTGCCGGCTCCGCTGAATACAGTCTCAGTCTCAAAGCGATGGAGACCGATGCCGACGCCTTCCTTCTCGATCTGGGAAAGGTCTGCGAGAGCGCTGCCGTCTTCCTTGACGGAGAGTATCTGGGCACAGTCCTCAAGGCTCCGTATAGCCTGACCGTTCCGGCAGAGAAGATCGCCCGCGGCGGAAAACTCTGCGTCAGGGTGTCCAATCTCGCCGGCAACCGCATCGCCGAGCTTGACCGAAAGGGCGTGAACTGGAAGTATATGTACAATGCGAACCTTCAGGGAAGACTCCCTCAGAACAAGGATCGCAACGGCATCTTCACCGCAGCGAACTGGGATGTGGCCGACTCGGGCCTTCTCGGCCCTGTCAGCCTCACAGCCTTAAAGAGAGCCGAATAGAAAGGCTCCGGTATTGGCCCTGTAATGGGGTGCATAGGAAGATTCCAGGACGGCAGCCGCCCCCTGGAATCTTCCTTCGTTTGTGACGAAGAACTCCTCAAACAGCTGGCTGTCTTCTTCCGGAAGCAGGTCGAACCAATACTCGGTCCTGTCTTCGCGCAGGTCGCGGTATGCTCCCGACTGAACCACTCCCGAAATCTGAGATACCGGGTTGAAGGCGGCGCAGCGCGGAACAGTCAGCTTCACGAAACTGCGGTTTTCGTCGCTCCTTAGGGCATAGCGGGCGAGTATTCTGTCGCCAATTTTCAGGGCATCGCCCTCCTTGAGCGGTTTCTCGACCCTCTTTCCGTCAACGGTCTGCACAAGGCTGTAGGATACTTCCAGACCAACTCCGTTCGAGGCCGGAAGTACCTTGTCCAGAGGCAGGCTCCTTTCAAGGCTCAGCACCATCAGTTTCGTGCCGAGAGTCTTTTCGCTGCCCCTGAGCACCTGCGCTGCGGCATCGATGAAGGCCGGGTCCGAACCCCACTGCTGGCTCTCCTTCTGAATCATCATCCAGAGCCTCAGGCCTTCGGCGATTTCGCCGCGCGAGTGCCTGTCCATAATGCGGCAGAGCAGGGTGTGGGCATAAAGCTCATTTTCAAGAAGCCCCCTGTACGGCAGCACCGCGTTAGGGTAGTAAAGCCCGCCGCCCGGGTGCTCGACGCTGTATTGAGCGAGCGACTCGATGCAGCCCTGCAGGGTCTTGCTCATACGGCTTCCTCCCAGACCCCAGGCTGAGGCCAGACGCTTTCCGTCCTCACTGGCAAGCAGGTTTTCCAGCGTGCAGGCCACTCTGGCCTTGGCGAGTATCTGCCCCCTTGCCGGAGCGCCGTCACTGCCGAGCAGGCAGGTCCTGATGGCCTTGCGCAGTTCGCGCCTGCCCCGGGCGTCAAGACCGGAAGCGTCCCAGGTGAAGTGAGGATAGAGTGAGCGGGTGTGGAGATATTGCCCGAGGTCAAGGCCGCACAGCGGTTTTGCCGGCTCGAGCATACTGCTGTCGATGAAGCGCACTGCGTCTTCTATGCAGCCTGAGAGCAGAGGCGGGCAGTCTTCACCCATCCCTGCTGCCTTTTCGAGCAGAACGGCGGTCAACACGGGAGAGGATCTCATTCCCGCCCTCCAGCCGAAGCCTCCGTCCGTGCAGCGGCATTGCAGTATCCCGTCAAGGTACTCCCTCCTGCGGATGCTGTCAGCCGGAGCGCCAAGCTCGCGGCTTGAGAGGATGTCGGCATAAAGGGCGTCCACAAGGCTGACAAGATCCCTTCCGACCTGCTCCTTGCGTTCGCCGAGGGCTTGTCTTACCATCCCTGCTATATCTATTGTCTGCTTGCGGGCGAGCTCGCCGTCCCGTCCAAAGCGGGAGCGCAGCAGAGCCTCCACCGAAGGCTCGTCAGCCTTGTCGGCGACAAGCGCGCTGTGGGCTTCCACAATGGTCTGCACCGCCGGCTTCACATCCAGCTCCACCAGAAGGGCGTCAGCGGCTTCTTCAGCTACGTCAGGGATGAAGCGGGCGAGTATGCCCAGCCTGCCCAGGCCCTCTGGCACCAGTAGGCCGGCGCTGCGGCTGATTACCTCCGAAGGCTCGACCGTGATATTGAATCGACTGCAGTCCAGCACCTTGCCGCTGCCGTCCCGTCTGAGGAAAGATATCTCCAGAACGCCGCTCTGTTTGCTTTCCATAAGGCTTGAGACCGATAC
>JAEDLO010000080.1 GCA_016295245.1 Bacteroidales bacterium
CAAGCCGCTGCTCCACCTCCATACCCAATTCAACGAGGAGATTCCTTGGGACACTATGGATATGGACTTCATGAACCTCAACCAGAGCGCCCACGGCGACCGCGAGTTCGGCCACATCCTTTCCCGTATGCGCAAGAATCACAAGACTGTCGTAGGCTACTGGAAGGACAAGAAGACCCTCGAGCACATCGCCGTTTGGGAAAGGGTTGCCGCAGCCTGGGCCGACGCGCAGGATTGCCGCATCATCCGTTTCGGCGACCAGATGAATAACGTGGCCGTTACCGACGGCGATAAGGTTGAGGCTGAAATCCGCCTCGGCTACCACGTTGATTATATGGCTTTCAGCGACGTGATACCTTTCTTCGAGGCTGTCAAGGACGCCGATGTGGATGCCCTTGTTGCAGAATACTTCAAGCTTTATGACCATAAGCCTGAGCTTGAGGACAAGGGAAGCGTCGAATTCAAGAAGGTTTGGAACGCCGCAAAGGCAGAACTTACCCTGCGCGCAGTTCTCAAGGCCACCGGAGCAAAGGCTTTCACCACCAACTTCGATGACCTCGGAGACGCGGATGTGGAGAAGACCGGCCGTGGATTCGACCAGATTCCGGGCCTCGCCTCACAGCGCCTTATGGCTGAGGGTATTGGTTTCGGCGCAGAAGGCGACTGGAAGACCGCTGCCCTCTACCGCACCGTATGGTATATGACCCAGGGTCTGCCTAAGGGCTGCTCATTCCTCGAGGATTACACTCTCAACTTCGACGGCGAGAATTCTTCTATCCTCCAGTCCCATATGCTCGAGGTCTGCCCTCTGATTGCAGCCGAGGCAAAGCCGAAGCTTGAGGTGCACCACCTTGGCATCGGTATCCGCAAGACCCCTACCGCCCGTCTGGTGTTCACCAGCAAGGTGGGCCGCGGTATGGCTGCCACCATCGTGGATATGGGCAACCGCTTCCGCCTCATCGCAGCCGATGTGGACTGCATCGAGCCGAAGCCACTTCCTAAGCTGCCTGTCGCTTCCGCACTCTGGATTCCGAAGCCGAACTTCGAGATTGGCGCCGGAGCCTGGATACTCGCAGGTGGCACCCACCATTCTGCCTTCTCATATGACATCACCCCTGAGTACTGGGAGGATTACGCTGAGATCGCCGATATCGAGATGCTCCACATCAACGATCAGACTACCATCTCTGATTTCAAGAAGGAAATGCGTACGAACGAGGTTTACTACCTCCTCAACAAGGCTCTCAAGTAGAAATGGACGCAAAGAGTATAATTGAATCAGGAAAGGCGGTCCTGGGTGTCGAATTCGGCTCAACCAGGATCAAGGCCGTCCTGATAGATGATAACAGCAAGCCTATTGCACAAGGCAGCCACCAGTGGGAAAACCAGCTGGTGGATGGCCTGTGGACCTACAGTATAGATGCCATCTGGGACGGCTTCCGCGACTGCTATGCCGATCTCAGGCGCGATGTGAAGGAGAAATACGGCGTTGAGATTGAGAGACTTGCATCTATTGGCGTGAGCGCTATGATGCACGGCTATATGGCTTTTGACAAGAAGGGTGAGATTCTCGTGCCTTTCCGTACCTGGAGAAACACCAATACCGGCAAGGCCGCAGCCGAGCTCTCAGACCTTTTCTTCTACAACATCCCTCTGCGCTGGAGCATCTCCCACCTCTATCAGTGCATTCTTGACGGCGATGATCACGTCTCAAGGATTGATTTCCTGACAACCCTCGCCGGTTATGTCCACTGGAAACTTACCGGTCACAAGGTGCTCGGCATCGGTGACGCATCGGGTATGATACCTGTCGATCCGAAAACCAAGGATTACGACCAGGTGATGGTCAGCAAGTTCGACGCTCTCATCACTCCGAAGGGCTATCCTTGGAAGCTCAGGGACATACTTCCGAAGGTGCTGGTTGCCGGAGAGAAGGCCGGTGAGCTGACTGCAGAGGGCGCTGCCCTGCTTGACCCTTCAGGCCATCTGCAGGCAGGCGTCCCTATGTGTCCGCCGGAAGGCGACGCCGGTACGGGAATGGTTGCAACCAACGCCGTCAGACCGCGCACCGGAAACGTTTCCGCCGGCACTTCGTCCTTCTCGATGATAGTGCTCGAGAAGGCCCTTTCGAAGCCTTATGAGGTGATCGATATGGTGACCACTCCTGACGGAAACCTTGTTGCGATGGTTCACTGCAACAACTGTACTTCTGAGATCAATGCCTGGATAGGCTTCCTGAAGCAGTACAACGAGGCTCTCGGCCTTGAAGTCTCAACCGATACCCTCTATGAGAAGATGTTTGAGGCTGCCCTCGGGGCTGACGCAGATTGCGGAGGACTTATGGCCTACAACTATGTCTCAGGCGAGCCTGTTGCCGGTCTTAACGACGGAAGGCCTCTTTTCCTGCGCAGCGCGGGCGACAAGTTCACCCTCGCGAACTTCTTCCGCGCCCAGATTTACGGCTCGGTTGCAGTGCTCAAGATAGGCAATGACGTGCTCTTCAAGAATGAGAATGTCAAGGTTGACAGGATTACCGGCCACGGCGGTCTGTTCAAGACCACTGTCGCAGGCCAGAAGTTCCTCGCCGCCGCCCTTGATTCGCCGATTTCCGTGATGGAGACTGCCGGTGAGGGAGGTGCCTGGGGTATTGCGCTCCTTGCCGCTTATATGGTTGACAACAAGGCTTCGCTTCCTCTTGACGAGTATCTCGACAAGCTTGTCTTCGCAGGCAACAAGGGTGTGGAAGTCGCTCCTTCAAAGGAGGATGTCGAGGGCTTCAACCGCTACATCGAGACCTACAAGGCCTGTCTGCCTGTAGAGCAGGCGGCTGTTTCGAGCAAGAAATAAGTATTCTCAATGAAGCAGATCTGGGACCCGCTTCGAAAAAAGTATGTCACTGCCACACCTGAAGAACAGGTGCGGCAGTGGTTTATTACGCAGCTTCGCGACCTGTTCGGCGTTCCTATGGGTCTGATGATGAGTGAGGCTCCGCTTACTTTCGGTCTAAAGAAGTTCCGCACTGACATAGTCGTGTATGACCGTCAGCTCAGACCTCTTCTGATTGTGGAATGCAAACGTCCTGAGGTTCAGATAGATGCCGAGGTAAGCAGGCAGGCACTCAGATACAATTCCGTGCTCGATGTGGAATTCATCGTTCTGACAAACGGAAATTTGACTTATCTTTACGAGCGGAAAGGGGAGAGTTTCGTGCCTTGCGACAAAGTCCTTTCCTATGAAGAAATGATATGCCGACGATAACTTCACAGTATCTTGACAAAGCGGTTTTCAGCCTCATCAGCGATGTGGCCGAGGAGTTAGGCGTGCGGGCTTTCGTGATAGGGGGCTATGTGCGCGACTGCTTTCTGGGCCGCCCTTGCAATGACATTGACGTGGTCGTCGAGGGAAGCGGCATCGACTTTGCCCGCGCCGTCGGGCGCAAGACCGGACGCAAGGTCAGCTATTTCCAGAATTTCGGCACGGCGATGCTCCATTACGGCGGTGATGAAATCGAGTTTGTCGGCGCCCGCAAGGAGTCGTACCGCCGCGAATCGCGCAAACCCATAGTCGAGAACGGCACGCTTGAGGACGACCAGAAGCGGCGCGACTTTACCATCAACGCGATGGCGTTTTCCCTGCAGAAGGAGGATTTCGGCGCGCTGGTTGACCCTTTCGGGGGCATCAAGGATCTTGCCGCCGGCATCATACGCACACCTCTGGACCCGGATACGACTTACTCGGATGACCCGCTCCGTATGCTCAGGGCAGTGCGTTTCGCCTCCAAGCTTTCCACCCCTGAATGCACTTTCCGCATCGTAGAGGAGTCGATGGAGTCGATGAGGCGCATGGCCTCGCGCCTGGAGATACTCTCCTGCGAGCGCATTGCCGAGGAGCTCAACAAGATGCTGCTTACGCGCCGCCCTTCGATGGCCTTCCGCCTGCTTGACAGCGCCGGCTTGCTGCCATACATCCTCCCTGAACTCTCCGCCCTCAAAGGCGTGGAAACCGTTGACGGCAAGGGACATAAGGACAACTTCGAGCATACCCTCGAGGTGCTTGACAACGTTGCCGCAGCGGATGCGCAGGAACCGAAGCTCTACCTGCGCTGGGCCGCCCTGCTGCACGATGTGGGCAAGCCTGCCAGCAAGCGCTATGACCGCAACGTGGGCTGGACTTTCCACGGCCACGAGATCATTGGCTCGCGTATGGTGCCTAAGGTCTTCGACCGCCTGCGCCTGAGCGTCGATGAGGGCAAGTATGTCAGGAAGCTGGTGTGGCTCCATCTCAGGCCAATCGCCCTGGTGGACTCCGAGGTAACGGATTCCGCCGTTCGCAGGCTGCTTTTTGACGCCGGCGACGACATCGATGACCTTATGATACTCTGCAATGCGGACATCACCTCCAAGAACGAGGCGAAGGTGGCGCGCATCCGCTCCAATTTCGAGCTTGTCAAGCGCAAGCTGGTCGAGGTGGAGCAGAAAGACTCCATCCGCAACTTCAAGAACCCGATTTCGGGCGAGTGGGTGATGCAGGTGTACGGCATTCCGCCGTGCAGGGAAATAGGCCTGATCAAGGAGATGGTCAAGGAGGCCATACTTGACGGCCAGATAGGAAACAATTTCGAAGAAGCTGATGCCTTTATGCGCGTGAAGGCAGCCGAGCTTGGACTCAATGCTAAATAAATATCTGGAATACCTGCGATCTGTGCGCCGTTACAGCGAGCGTACCTGCGAGCTGTACAGTTCTGTCCTGAGCTCATACCTGGAGTTCCAGGGCGGGGACGGGAGCGACTGGCCTTCGCTGATGACTCCTTCGCGCGTGCGCAACTACGAGATTCATCTGATTGACAGCCGCGGACTCGGGGCGAAGACGGTCAATATGCACCTGAGCGTGTTGAGCGGATTCTCTCGCTTCCTGATGAAGAACGCAGGCCTGTCTTCCAACCCTGTCAGGATGGTCAGCCGGCCAAAAATCGAGAAACGCTTGCCTCTTTTCTACCGCAAGGATGCTATGGATTCTTATTTTCAGAGTACCTGCGGTGTGATGGAGTTCGGTTCCTATGAGGCCAAACTCAACAGGCTGATTATTAATATGCTTTATTGTACAGGCTTGAGGCGATCGGAGCTGATTTCGCTCAACAGGAGCTCTTTTGATCCGGCCAGGTCGGTCCTGAGGGTGAAGGGAAAAGGAGGAAAAATGAGAGAAATTCCGCTTGTGAGTAGTCTTTCTAAGGATATTTTGCTATATTTACAATCAGTTGATTCTTTGAAATGTGCCGATACCGGGCAGCAGGCCCCGCTGCTTCAGACTCCGCGCGGTGGCAGGCTCTATCCGGTGTTCGTGGACCGGGTCGTCAAGAAGGAGCTTGGGGGAGTGCCGCAGATAAGTTGTCGCAAGTCTCCCCACGTCCTCAGACACACCCTGGCTACGGAACTGCTGGAGGAGGGTTCTGACCTTTATTCAATCAAGGAGCTGCTGGGGCACTCGTCCCTCGCTTCGACCCAGGTTTATACGCACACTTCGATGGAACGGCTGAAATCTGTGTATAACAATGCCCACCCAAGGGCCAAAAACGGAGGTAAAAATGGAGATTAAACTCAAAGCCTTGAAGTTCGATGCCGGTGAGAAGCTCACCGCTTTCGTCGAGAAGAAAACCGCACGTCTTGGAAAGTTTTTCGAGGGAGTTGCCAAAGAGGCTGAGGTTTCGCTTGAGGACCTCGGCAAAGAAGGAAAAAGAGCTAAGATCCAGATTCACGTTCCCGGTGAGGAACTGATTATCGAAAGAGTAGCCGACACCTTTGAAAATGCAGTGACCGCTTGTGTTGATGCGATGAAGGAGAAACTGACAAGATCAAAGGAGAAACTCCAGGAGAAATAGTAAATCCACTCAGGGCCGCTTGCAAGAGCGGCCTTTTTTACAGGTTGAGGAGTTTTGCGCAAAGCTCCATCATCAGGTCTGACTGGCTCGCGGCGGCTCCGTCGCCACCCTTGCCCAGATAGTCGAATTCGCAGAGCAGGGAGATGGCGCCCATAGCCTTGCGCGGCGGATAATTGCGCACTGCTGTATCATATTCGCGGTAGAAGTAGGGGTTGACCCCGGCGAGGGCGGCGGTCTTCTGCTCGCTGGTCGGGTGGGGGTTCTTTTCCAACAGCGCGCCATAACGCAGGATGCGGTAGAAGTGGGTGTAGAGCGCGCTTACCGCCATCGGCATCGCAAATTTGGCGGCGTTTCCGATGTGGGAGGCGATGACCAATGCCCGTGGGGCGTTGCGGGATGAGAGCTCCTTGGTGAGCTCGAAAACGCTGTATTGGCGGGAGATGCCCACGTTGCGCTCGATGTCGGCGACGCTTACCTTCCTGCTGCCTTCAGGCAGGTTCTTGAGGAGCTTGTCGGTTTCGATGGCAATCTTGGAGAGCGAGGCTCCGGCGTGCTCGGCTAGAAGGTTGGCTGCCGATGGCTCGATGTCCAGCCCGCGCGAGGCATAGTAGCTGCTGATCCAACCTGGCACCTCGTAGTCCTTGAGAAGGGGGGAATCGACGACTGCCCCGCATTTGGCTATGCTCTTGAATAGGGCTTTGCGCTTGTCGGGGCCGCCTCCGTGGAATAGCAGCACGAGCACAGTGGTGTCCAGCGGCTCGGCGCAATAGACGGCCAGTTCCTCGATGTTTTTTATCAGCTGAGCCTCCTTGACGACGACCAGCTGCCTTTCGGCCATCATCGGGTAGCGCCTGGCAGCCGTCACTATGTCCCTGGCGTTGGTTTCAGCGCCGTACAGGATGGTTTCATTGAAGTCTCTCTCAAATTCATCCAGGCAGTTCTCCATTATCGCGCTGCAGACAAGGTCGGGATAATAGCTCTCCTCTCCCATCAGCAGATAGACAGGTTTGAAGACCTTGTTTGAGCAGTCTGAAACGATAGTTGAACAGACTGACGCGATATTGCTCGAAGTCTTGGCCATATCCGCAAAAGTACTCAATTTTTTTGTTACATTTGTGGAATGAATAAACAAAGAGTTATGAAAAAAACATTAGCCACACTTCTTGCAGGTTCTGTCCTGCTTTTCTCTGTGAATGCAAATGCACAGGACGCAACAGTGCGTGTGCACGAAAACGGAACGGGTGAGACTATCCCGGCAGCCATATACGGCCAGTTCTCCGAGCATCTCGGAAGGTGTATATACGGAGGCCTTTGGGTCGGTAAGGATTCCAAGGTTCCGAACGTCGAGGGTTACAGGGCAGATGTCTTCAATGCCCTGAAAGCGCTCAAGGTGCCGGTAATGCGCTGGCCGGGCGGCTGCTTCGCCGATGACTACCACTGGATGGACGGCAT
>JAEDLO010000012.1 GCA_016295245.1 Bacteroidales bacterium
ATAAAGAAAGAGGATGACCTCAAAGTCAATTTGACTTTTTAGTCACCCTCTTTTTTTGATTGTCGGGCAAATTAGCCGATCATAATCGAAGCGATGAGGGCGAGAATTGCGTAGAACTCTGGGAGAGCGGCGTAAATCATCGTGTTGGTCATCACGTTGTGGCCCTGGCTTACACCCACGATACCGTTGGCGCAGACCTGACCCTGCCTGATGGCGGAGAAGAGACAAACCAGACCGACGCTCAAACCTACACCGAAGTACATTGCTCCGTTGCCGGCGAAGTCCTTGCCGAGCCAGAGGATGAAGGCCAGGAAGCCGTAAAGACCCTGTGTGGCAGGAAGGACTGAAAGAATCATATAGGTTGAAGACTTTTCAGGATCCTTTTTGAGGGCTCCTTCAGCAGCGTTTCCGGCGATGGTTGTGCCGATTGATGAACCGATACCTGCGAGACCGAGCATAAGGCCGAGTCCAAGGTAACCAAGAATTGTGTTAAGCATAATTGTCAGATTTTTATTTGTTTTACTTATTTTCTCAAAGGATTGTATTCAACTCCGCGACCTTCATAACCCGAATTCTTGAAGAACTCGACGAAATTGAGTCGGAGAGGATGGACGAAAGCGCCAAGGCAGCTCATCGCCAGATTGAGGACGTGTCCAAGCAGAAGAATCAGCACGAAAGGCACCCATTGCCAGGTAGGGTCTGCACCCTTGACCATCTCGGCAATCTGGTTGAAGGTTGAGCCCAGCATACTTCCTGAAAGACCGAGCGCATAGAGTCGGATGTAACTCAGGACATCTCCCATCAGACCGGAGGCGGTGTTGTAGGTGTCCCACAGTCCGGCGCCTATGTTGACCAGAGGGTTCCTGCCCCACTTGTTGAAGATAAAGATTCCAAGACAGGAAACACCGGCGATAACAAGGAGAGCCGTCTTCATCGCAGCTTCTGAGATGACCCCGGTAAGGCCGAATGCAAGACCAACGATGCCTCCTACTATGAGCAGGGTCCATCCCAGGGTGCCCAGACTGTTCTTGAAGCCGTTTCGGCGGACAGCCCACCAGGCCTTCAACAGCATTGCAAGGCAGATGTGGCCGACACCGATGCCCAGGGAGAGTATCATCTGCTTGGCATAAGAACCTCCTCCAAGTTCGACGTTTCCTGTAATCATCAGTTTTCTGAGCGACTCCGGAACCCAGGATTGCACGCTCAGGTCAAGTCCGAAGAAGGTGCCCATCACCAGGCCGACCACGAAGGTGCCGACGCCCAAGGTAACTATGAGGCTCCACATCTTCGCCAGAGAGCCTTCCTTGCCCCTGAGGACAAAGCCTATGATGATTAAGAGTATGCCGTAGCCGGCATCGCCCATACACATTGCAAAGAACAGCAGGAAGAAGATACTCAGCAGGGCCGTAGGGTCGAACTCGTCATAGACGGGCATCCCGTACATCTTCGTGAACACCTCGAACTGGCGTGAGAAGGCATTGTTTTTAAGCTTCACAGGAGGACGGTCTTCGGCGACGGCATCCTCGTCCATATAGAAGATGTCCATCCGGTCGAAGGTCTGCTTGAGTCTTGCGTTCTCCTGAGCAGGGGCAAAGCCCTGGTAAATCACGATGGCGTTTTCGATGCTGTCTTCGCCGGTTACGGATGCGAGGTGGCGGTTGAGCTTGGCATACAAGACGTTGATTTCATCCTTGATGGCCGGAATCCTGACCTTTTCGGTCTCGAGCTTGGCCTTGTAGATGTCAACTTCAGTGTGCTTCTTCTTGATCTCCGCATCAATCTCCGCAAGGGACATCTTCGGGGCTTCCATTTCCTTTATAGGGAAACCCTCCCTGTTGGAGAATATTACGAACCAGACCTTGCCGTCCTTGCGGCAGACTTCTCCAAGGGCATAAGTTTCTGCCCAGACAGGATCGAAGTTCTTTTCGCTCACGCAATAGAAACCCGGGTTGAAACGCCTGAGCAAATCAGGATCATATTCTCCCCAAACTGCGATTTCACGCTTGTACTTGACAAGCTGGTTCTCTTCAGCAAGCATTTTCTCGAGAGTCGGGTCCATGCCCTTTGCAATTTGCTTGACGCGGGCTTGGAGCGTCTCGATTTCCTCCAGGATTGAGGCAGACTCCGTATCCACAGGTTTGGAAGACCTGCTGATGTCAACGACGCCCAGTTCCTGAAGCCTGTCCAGGAACTCGTCCTTCTCGCTCTGCAGGAGCAGGAAGGTGTATTTGGTCATCTTTTCTATCATAGCGCTTCCTCCTGTTCTTCTTCGGCAGCGTGCCTTGTCTTGACTATCTTGGATGAGGCCTTGGAGAGGTTTTCCTCATCCTCCATATAGCGTTTGATTTTCCTGATTGCCTCCTGGAAGCCAGGGATCTGAACTTTCTCGTAGAGGTTTACCTTTTGTGTCGTCTTCTTTCGGTTGAACTCGAGAATCTGACGGGTCTGTTCGGCTACCTCCGATTCGATTGCCAGTCTGGTCAGTTCCTGAAGTATCCTCACTCCATCCACATACCAGGCCGGTTTGACGAATGCGTTGAAGGGCTTGAGTTCGTAATGGATTCTGGAGAGGAAAGGAGTGTTGACTCCCGCTGTTTTCTTTGTCTTCAGTTCCACATCGGAGATGCTGATCAGATCCGGTTCAAATTCGTTCCACAAGGCAGAAAGGTAATCATACTTGCGCATAGCCTGCTCGAGTTCCTCCTCCAGGCGCAGGGATTCCGACTTTGCGACCAAAACGCTCATTCGCAGGGCGGATTCCTTGTTCTTGAGTGTCGGCAGGGCCTTCTGGCGCACCTTGAGTTGTTTGCCAAGGTTCGTCAGAGATGTCTTGTTATATTGAAACTTTACTGCCACAGTATGTTATGCTTTCCAGTATTTGTCGATAAGTGCCTGTTTGATGCCGGTTTCGGCAGGGGAGAAGTGCTTTGCGAAAATTTCCCAGGCCGTGTCGAGCATCTCGTCTATCTTGAGATTGACGTCGATAGACAAGAGTCTGGTGGCGTATTCCTTGGCGTAGTCCAGACAGCGCAGGTCGTAGTCGGAGAGGTCGAAGCCGTTTTCCAGCTTGGTCTTGGCGTTCTGGGCGTCAGCATAAAGGCGGACTGAAGCATTCATCACCTGAGAGTGGTCCTCGCGGGTCTTCTTGCCCTGGACGAGCTGCTTGAGTCGGCTCAGCGAGCGGAACGGGTCGATGATGACCTTGCCCGTATCGGAGTCGGCCCTCAGATAGAGCTGGCCTTCGGTGATGTATCCTGTGTTATCAGGGATGGCGTGGGTGATGTCTCCGTCGTTGAGGGTCGTCACGGCGATGATGGTGATGGAGCCCGACCCCGGGAGCTGCACTGCCTTCTCGTAAATCTTTGCGAGGTCGGAATACAGCGAGCCCGGCATCGAATCCTTTGACGGAATCTGGTCCATACGGTTTGAAACGATTGACAGGGCGTCGGCGTAAAGGGTCATATCGGTCAGAAGGACAAGCACCTTCTCGCCCTTGTCAACTGCGAAGTACTCGGCTGCGCAAAGGGCCATGTCAGGCACCAGGAGACGCTCTACCGGAGGTTCTTCGGTTGTGTTGATGAAGCAGACAATCTTGTCGAGAGCACCTGCAGACTCGAACTCGTGGCGGAAGAAGAGGTAGTCGTCGTTGGTCAGACCCATACCGCCGAGGATAATCTTGTCAACGTCGGCCCTGAGGGCAACGTCGGCCATCACTTTGTTGTAAGGCTGGTCAGGGTCGGCGAAGAACGGAATCTTCTGGCCGGAAACGAGGGTGTTGTTGAGGTCGATGCCGGCGATGCCGGTAGGGATGAGCTCGGAAGGCTGGCGTCTGCGGTAAGGGTTTACCGAAGGACCGCCCGTCTCACGGAGTTCGCCCTCGATCTGCGGGCCTCCGTCGATAGGCTCGCCGTAGGCGTTGAAAAAGCGTCCGGCAAGCTGCTCGCTTACGTGGAGCATAGGCGATGAGCCTTTGAATGACACCTCAGCATTGGTAGGGATGCCCTCGGTGCCGCCGAAGACCTGAAGGGTGATGCTATCGCCCTTGGTCTTCACCACCTGGGCGAGACGTCCGTCCACGGTGGCAAGCTCGTCATTGGCCGCACCCTTGGCCTTCAGGGTAACGGTAGCCTTGGTGATGGCCTCGAGCTGGGTATATGTGCGTTGATATGCTTTTGTTGCCATATTTTAAGAGAGGAGTTTGCTTAACTGTTCTTTGTATTTGCAGAAATTCTCGTCCTCGAACTTGCAGTAGTTCATCTGGCGGAGGATGTTGATCAGCTGCTTGAAGAAGTTGCGGCACTCATCAAAGTTATCAAACTTGAAACTCTTGTCGCAGATGGACAGAATGAGGTCGAACATATAGCGCTGCCTTTCCATAGGGCAGAGGGCGTCGACCTCGTCGAAGGCATCCTGCTGGAGGAAGGCGAAGTCGATGAGCTCTGACTTCCAGAAAGCCTCGTGGTAGCTCATAGGTACGCCGTCATCGCCGAGGATGTTGATCTGGTCGGCCATTTCCTTGCCCCTTCTTACGTAGTTCTTGCCCTTCTGGACTTTCTCTACCCAGCCCTTCTCGACGGTCTTGTCGAGGTAGTCGGAGATTTCAGGGTATTCAAGGTACTTCGAATAAGAGTCAATAGGGTTTACCGAAGGGTAACGTTTCTGGTCGGCTCGGGCCTGCTCAAGGGCGTAGAAGCATCTTGCAGCCTTCTTGGTGGATTCGGTCACAGGCTCCTTGAGGTTACCGCCGGCAGGGGAAACCGTGCCGATGAAGGTGACTGCACCTGTCTGGCCGTTGTTGAGCACAACCATACCGGCGCGGGCGTAGAAGTTCGAGATGATGGATGACAGGTCGACAGGGAAGGCGTCTGCGCCCGGAAGCTCCTCCATACGGTTGGACATCTCCCTGAGGGCCTGAGCCCAGCGGGAAGTGGAGTCGGCAAGTAGCAGGCAACGCAAGCCCATAGCCCTGTAGTACTCGCAGATGGTCATTGCCGTATAGACAGAGGCCTCGCGGGCTGCAACAGGCATATTTGAGGTGTTGCAGATGATTACCGTTCGCTCGATGAGCTTGCGGCCGGTATGAGGGTCCACGAGCTCTGGGTATTCGGTGAAGATCTCCACAACCTCGTTGGCGCGTTCGCCGCAGGCTGCCATCACCACCACATCAGCCTCGCCCTGCTTGGCAATGGCGTGCTGGAGCACCGTCTTGCCGCAGCCGAATGGTCCCGGAATGAAGCCGGTGCCTCCCTCGGCGATAGGCCCGAAGGTGTCGATGACTCGCACGCCCGTTTCCATAATCTTCTGCGGACGCGGTTTTTCCCTATAGCCCTTGAGAGCGACCTTTACTGGCCATTTCTGGCACATCGTCACATTTATGTCCTCACCGTCTTCACCGGTCAGCACTGCAATGACTTCGTCAATGTTGTACTCGCCGGCAGGAGCAAGACTCTTGACGGTATAGCTGCCCTTGAAACTGAAAGGAACCATAATCTTGTGTGGAAGCCAGCCCTCACGGACTTCACCGAGCCAGTCGGCGGCCATTACGCTGTCGCCGACACGGGCAAGAGGAGTGTATGACCAGAGCTTGGTGTGGTCAAGCGGGGAGGTGTACTCTCCTCGGCGGAGGAATACACCGTCCATTGTCGTGAGGTCGTTCTGGAGACCGTCATATATGCTGGCCAGAAGACCCGGACCGAGAGTGGCCTCGAGCATCTTGCCGAGGAATTCCACCGAATCGCCGTTCTTCAGGCCGCGCGTGCTTTCGAATACCTGGACTTGGGCTTTGTCCCCCGTCACCTTGATAACTTCGGCAAGAAGCTTGGTCTGCCCGACACTGATGTGACAGAGCTCGTTTTCAGATACCGGTCCGTCGACCTGCACCGTAACGAGGTTGGAGACGATACCCGTCACCTTTCCTGTTGTAATCATATATAATGTTGTTTTTTGTTGTCGTATGTGCTTCGAATCCTGCCGACCATCTCCCTGAACATCTTCTCACCCTCGACCGGATCGAGTTTGATCCAGCGCTGCACTATCTTTAGCTTCGCGACGGTGGCGAGGATGAAATTGAGGTTGAAAAGGTCAAAGCAGCTCATTTCGTCAATCCTGGCGAAAATGTAGTTGTCCATAGCGCGTTCCTTCCTAAGGATGTCGCTGTCGCGCAGAATCTCGTCAAGACCGGAGCAGATTTCTTCCTCTGCCTGTCCCTCTTCGTCGAGGATGACAATATCCTGACTCTCGGGTCTTCCGAGACTGGAGTTGATATAGGCGACCCGGGCATTGCGCACTGCAAGGTCCAGATTGAAGAAGTCGCGGATGAAACGGTTGCCGGAGCTTCGGGTTTGAAGATAGAAATCCCTGCCGAGACTGTCCTGGTCGTAGCCTTTGAGGAACAGGTCCAGAAGAGAGCGGTCTGAACTGCTGAGCTGTTCCCTTATCTCTTCGATGATGGCGTCGACGTCAAGCCCGGAAGGATTGTCCTGATTGACAACCGGGAGGCTGGCAACTATATACTCGTAGTTGTTCATCCTAGCCGAAGAGAAGTTTCCGTGTCACAGGGCGGAGATATTCCCCGATGAGCTCGTTGAATGTCTCATCCGTAAGGCTTACATACCAGCCCCCGTCAGAAGGGCCGATGCGGAAACCTCCGCTGACTTTCTTTGAGAAATCAGCCTTCAGTCCCTTTCCGAGTTTCTTTGAAAGCTCAGATGATACCCAAGGCTCAAGCTTGTCCTTGAGGCTTGCCGGGAGAATGAGGCTGAGGTCGGAACTCTCGCTTGCGGAGAACTTCTCCGCTACTGCAAGGATGATTTTCTTGAGGAAATCAGTATCGGACAGGCTCTCCTTGACTCCCTGCTTGCAGATGGAGTCCACAAGAAGATTTTCGATGTCCTTCTTTGTTGCCTGAAGGCTTTGCGCCGATGCCATCTTGACATCTGACTCCGCCTTTGCAGCTATGTCGGCGGCCTTTTTCTCCGCCTCGTCTATAATGGCCTTTGCCTGGGCGCGGGCATTTGCCATAATGGAATCGGCTTCGGCCTGCGCCTTTTCGAGTAAAGCTTCACCTTCGGCCTTGCCTTTTGACAGGCCTTCGTTGTAGAGTTTCTCGGTCAGTTCCTGTAATTTATTGGACATTTCTTAATATTGTTAGTGTTACTATCGAAATATATGAATAACCAAGTATAAGCTATTCAAAATCTTTGCCCTCAAAGGCAATTTCCGAAATATACGAAAAAAAACGGACAGAGTGCCAATAAGTTGTTGAACTTTTTGACACTCTGTCAGCAATATGGTTATATCGAAATATTAGCCGAGGAAACCGAGGAGAATACCGGCGGCAACTGCCGAGCCGATTACACCGGCGACGTTAGGCGCCATTGCGTGAGTGAGCAGATGGTTACCCGGATCTGCCTCAAGGCCCACACTCTCAGATACCCTGGCTGCATCCGGTACTGCGGATACGCCTGCGTTTCCAATAAGCGGGTTGATTTTCTTTCCTTCAGCCAGGAAGAGGTTCATGAACTTGACGAACAGCACACCGCAGGTAGTGGCGATTACGAACGACAGGAGTCCGAGACCGAAGATTTTGACAGAGTTGCCGGTAAGGAACACGTCAGCCTGGGTAGAGGCACCTACAGTGACACCGATAAGTGTGGTGACCACGTCGATGAGCGGACCGCTGGCAGTTGAGGCGAGCCTCTTGGTTACGCCCGATTCCTTGAGCAGGTTGCCGAAGAAGAGCATACCAAGGAGAGGGATGCCTGAAGGGACGATGAAGGCAGTGCAGATGAAGCCGACGATAGGGAAGATGATCTTTTCCTTCTGGCTTACGATGCGTGGCCTGTTCATCCTGATGAGCCTTTCCTTCTTTGTGGTCAGCAGGAGCATTATCGGCTTCTGGATTACAGGTACCAGAGCCATATAAGAGTAGGCCGAAACGGCGATTGCACCCATCAGCTCCGGAGCGAGCTTCGAGCTCAGGAAGATGGCGGTAGGGCCGTCTGCGCCGCCGATGATGCCGATGGCACCTGCCTCATTAGGAGCGAAGCCCATAGCCAGAGCGAGCAGGTAAGCTCCGAAGATGCCGATCTGGGCGGCGGCTCCGATAAGGATGAGCCTTGGCTGGGAAATCAGCGCGGAGAAATCCGTCATCGCACCGATGCCCAGGAAGATCAGTGGCGGGTACCAGCCCTGACGCACACCCTGATAGAGGATGTTGAGCACGGAGCCTTCCTCATAGAGGCCGACCTTCATTCCCAGACCCGTCTCGGGATCCATAAACAGAGGGATGTTGCCGATGATGATACCGAATCCGATAGGCACCAGCAGCAGCGGTTCCCATTTCTTGACTATGCCCAAGGTGATGAACACCAGGCCGATACATATCATTATCAGATGCTGGGGAGTCACGTTGGCAAAGCCGGTGAACTCCCAGAACTGACGGAGACTTTCGATAATGTTTTCCATTAACCGATAGTTACGATATTTGCACCTTCAAGTACTGAATCACCCTTTGCAACGTGGATGGCGGTGACGGTGCCGTCGCACTCGGCGAGGATTTCGTTCTCCATCTTCATAGCTTCGATGACGGCTACCTTCTGGCCGCGGGCTACGCTCTGGCCTTCCTTTACGTCAACGCTGATGATTACACCGGGAAGTGGTGAGGCGATGACCTTGCCTGCTCCGGCAGGCTTAGGTGCTGCAGGAGCCGCTGAGGCCTCTTTTGCGGCAGGTGCGGCTGCAGGTGCTGCCTGGACGGCAGGAGACACTTCGTTTTCGAGTTCTACGCTGTAGTTGACTCCGTTTACGTTTACGTCGGCAATCTTGCCTTCGATTCCGTTGACGGCAACGTTGTATTCCTTGCCGTTGATCTTGAACTTATACTCTTTCATTATCTTGGTGATTTTCTGAAGTTGGACTGGTTCTTCCACCCCGAGCAATCGGTGCGGATGGTAATGATGCCGCTTTCCACATCGTGTACGGCGTCAGACAGATAGAGATGGAGGGCGGTTGCAATGGCGGCCTGGGTCGCCGAACCGAGCTCGGCCTCGAGGGCCATGGCTATGGCGGCGGCGATTTCAGCCTCCTCTCCTCCCTTTGGAGTCTTAGGCTTTTTCTTAGGGCGCAGGCGCTTGAGCGCAGCCGAGAACTTGCCGGAGAAAATGCCTCCTGACAGGGTGTAGACGAAGTAGAGGATAATCAGGGCGGCGAACACTACGCTGACGCTGATAAGAGTCAGCGTCCAGCCGTGAGGGTCGATCTGGGCCATCCTGTCGCTACCTGCCGTAAGAAGGAAACTAAAGAGGGAGGTTGTCATGTTTCTTAGCCGGTATTTCCTGATGTTTGCCTTCGAGTGTCGCCAGGGCACGGATGATGCGGAACCTGGTGTTGCGAGGCTCGATTACGTCCTCGATGTAGCCCTTCTGCGCGGCCTGATATGGGTTGCAGAACAGCTCATCGTACTCTTGTTTCTTGGCTTCTGTTATCTCGGCCTGCTTTGCAGGGTCGGTCTCCGCTTTGATTTCTTTGCCGTAAAGCACTCCGACTGCACCGTCGGCTCCCATCACGGCTATGTTGGCGCTAGGCCAGGCATAGTTGACGTCGCCCCTGAGCTGCTTGCAGCTCATCACGATGTGCGCACCACCGTAGCTCTTGCGCAGGGTAACGGTGACCTTCGGTACGGTTGCCTCGCCGAAAGCGTAGAGGAGCTTCGCTCCGTTGCTGATGACGGCTCCGTACTCCTGCTGGGTGCCCGGCAGGAAGCCCGGCACGTCCACGAGGTTTACCAGAGGGATGTTGAAGGCATCGCAGAAGCGCACGAAGCGGGCTGCCTTGCGCGAAGCGTTGATGTCGAGCACGCCGGCCAGCTGGCAAGGGTTGTTGGCCACTATGCCCACGCTGCGTCCGCCCATATGGGCGAAGCCAACGATGACATTCTTTGCAAAGTTCTTGTGGACCTCGAAGAATTCTCCGTCATCAACGATGCTTGCGATGACACCATACATATTGTATGGCTTGTTGGGATTGTCAGGGATGATGTCATTAAGGCTGTCGTCCATACGGTTGACAGGGTCGTTTGTCGGACGTTCTGGCGCGGTCTGCCTGTTGTTCTGAGGCAGGAAGCTGAGGAGTTTCTTGAGGGTCTCGATGCCTTCCTGCTCGCTCGCTGCGCTGAACTGCGCCACGCCGGACTTCTTGCTGTGGACATCGGCCCCGCCTAGCTGCTCCTGGTCTACCACCTCGCCGGTGACTGATTTCACGACTGACGGTCCGGTGAGGAACATATAGGAGGTGTTCTCGACCATCAGGATGAAGTCGGTGAGGGCAGGGGAGTAAACCGCACCTCCGGCACAAGGGCCGAAGATGCCGCTGATCTGGGGTACGACGCCGCTGGCGAGGATGTTCCTCTCGAAGATGTCGCCGTAGCCGGCAAGGGCGTCGATGCCCTCCTGGATGCGGGCTCCGCCGGAGTCGTTAAGGCCGATGACAGGGGCGCCGTTGCGCACCGCCATATCCATCACCTTGCAAATCTTCTCGGACATAGTCTTCGAAAGCGATCCGCCGTTGACTGTGAAATCCTGGGCGTAAACATAAACGAGCCTGCCGTCAATGGTGCCCTGTCCTGTCACCACTCCGTCTCCGTCAGTATGGCTTGCTTCCATTCCGAAGTTGGTGCAGCGGTGCTGGACGAACATATCGAATTCCTCGAAACTGCCTTCGTCCAGAAGGAGGGACAGACGTTCGCGGGCCGTAAGCTTGCCCTTTGCGTGCTGAGCGTCAATGCGCTTCTGGCCTCCGCCGAGTTTCGCACTCTGGCGACGCTCGACGAGTTCTTTGATTTTATCTGTTTGTATGCTCATAACCTTCCAAGGTAATACCTACTAATTCAGAAATTGCTTGCGAAAATACGAAAAAATTCGGAAATATTATTGGTGAGCTTCGCGCAGCAGGTCAAGAACTACCTTGACCGGATTGAAGGTCTCGATTGGAACTTCCACGAACAGAGTGTTCCAGTCGGACATCGAACCGTTCCAGAGGCCCGGCCTTTCAAGGGCGCGGAGCTCGCGGCCCTGGAAACTCTTGGAGCTTATCAGGCCGGTCTCCTCGTCAATGTGGTTGAGGAGATTGAATTTTTCGCCCTTGTAGTTCTTCAGGCAGCAGACCAGGTCAACCGGATTGAAGTGGGTGGCTGATTTGAGACAGGCTACCGCGTGAGGATCGTCAGGGTTGATCTGAGCTCCCTCGAGTATCTGGAGCGAGGTCGAGCCGTCCTTGTCGCGGATGATGAAAGGACCGCCTCCCGGTTCACCTTCGTTCTTTACCATACCGCAGACCCTGATAGGCCTGTTGAGCTTGTCGCGGAGCTTCTCGACCCTGTCGCGGCAATCCTTCGGTTCAGGAATTTCGACGCAGAGTTCGTCTTTGAGGAAGGTCTCGATTTCGTTGCAGAGCTCCTGACATTCAGGGGTTGAGAACGGGTCGTCCTGGTTCATGTTGAGGGCAGGGACGAAGCAGGCGTCGGAAATTTCGCTTCTGACCTCCAGTATCTGGTCCAGTGAGCAGAGGTAGCCGAAAATCTTGTCCCTGAGCTGCAGGGCGCGTCCCATAAGCACCTTCTTCCAGAGATAGGTGACAGGCTGCATCCTCTCAACGCATACATTGTCGATATTCTTGATTGAGACGAGTTCTTCGTCAAGCTTGTCGAGGTTGAAGATCAAGGCTCCGTGGCCTGCAGGTCTGAACAGTATGCTTCCGTCATCTTTGAGGAAAGGCTTTCCTTCAGAATCCACAGCCACCGTGTCGGTCTCCTTGTCCTGATAGGTGAAGCTGACATTATATTTTACTCCGTATTTCTTCTCGTACTTGTCTTTAATTGCTGCGAGCTCGGCTTCAAACAGATCCCTGTGCTCCGGCGAGATGGTGACGATTAGCTTGACGCTGCCGTCAGCATTGCGCATATATGCTTGACCTTCAACGAAATGCTCGGCGAGGGCGGTCCTGATTTCATCAGGATAACGGTGGAACTTCAGCACTCCCTTAGGCTTGCTGCCGTAGGCGAGACCATCATCTGTGAGGAGCTTGCGGGCGCAGGTGCAAGGCTCGAAAGGTGCGGCTCCGAAGACCTCCGGGCAGTAGAAGGCGAACTTCTCGAGATTGTCGGCAAGCTTTCGTGTAGAGGCGTTTTCGCTCTCAAGGCCTGCGAAGATGTCCTTGAACATTCTTGAGGCCGCTCCGGAAGCCGGAACGAACTTGCATTTGCCCTTGACCTCGGCGCTGTCTGCGTACTCTGATGCTTCCTTTATCTGCTCTTCTGAGAGGACTTCAATGCCGCGGCCGGGTGTGGCTGCAGCTTCGATTTTCAACCAGGGAAAGCCTTTGCGGAATCTTTCCAGCTGGGCGTTCATTGTGTTATTGTCCATAATTATGTGATATTTTGTGGTTTAAAAATAAAATTCTCTGCGGTATTGGTAAGAGTTCCTCAGTTCGGTGAAATCTTCCGGGCTCATCCTGAAGATGAAATCGTCGGTGAAGATAGGATAATTGTACTGGATAATCGAGGCTATCTGGCCCTGATGCTTGTCGTGCACGTCTATCTTGACTGCCTGATATTCTGCAATTTCGCTTGCAGGGAAAAAGCCGTAGAGCTCCTTGATGCCCAGGAAGCGCGCAATCGTGCGCACGGCCATCATCGTGCCCAGCTGCTTGCCCTGGAGGGAGTAGCCCGCGATGTGAGGAGTGGCTATGTCAACCACATCCATCAGCTCGCGATTGATTTCGGGCTCACCTGCCCAGGCGTCGATAACCACGGGGCCGAGGCGCGGCATAGCCTCCATCAGGTCCTTCTCTACCACCAGTTCGCCGTGGGAGGTGTTGATGAAGAATGCGCCAGGCTTCATCTTTTGAAAGAATTCGGCATTCGCCATTCCTCTGGTGCTCTCGTTGAGCGGGACGTGGAGGGTGATCACGTCGGAGTTCTCCAGCAGCTGGTCAAGAGAGCAGAAGGATGTGTACCACTCTTCTTCCGATTTCGGAGGGTCATACCTGAGCGTCTTGAAACCGAGAGTACGCCCAGTCTCCTCGATGCGGCTGCCTACGTTACCCAGACCGATGATGCCTATGGTCTGGCCGCTGAGCTGGATGCTCTTGCGGGCGGCTATGCCGTATAGGGCGGAGAATACATAGTTCATCACCCCGCCGGCATTGCAGCCGGAGGCGTTTTTGAAGAAGATTCCGTGCTCCTTGCAATATTGGACGTCGATGTTGTCCACGCCCACTGTGCTGGTGGCGATGACCTTTACGGAACTGCCTTCGAGCAACTCGGCGTTGCACTTGGTGCGTGTGCGAACTATCAGGGCTGTAGCATCGCGGACATCTTCAGCGCTGATGGAAGGACCGTCGCGGTATACTACTTCGCAATAGGGTTCAAAGACTCCTTCGGTGAAGGGAATGGAACTGTCAATTACTATTTTGCTCATTTGAGTATCAATTGTGTGACGGGGCCCTTCACGCTTTCCGTGTCCGTGAAGAATTCGTCGTTTCTTGCTATGGAATTTATTTTCTGCAACAGCACGTCCTGCTGGAAGTGCAGTTGGCTTCTGACAACGGACGAGGAAAGAGTGATGTAGAGTTTCCCGTCACGGAAGTAGCGCCGTACCGTAAACTCCGCAGCGCCGGAAGCCAGGTCCCAGGCCCTGAATATACATCTTGAATTGAAGGCCTCCGCCATCCTGCCTTCCTTGAGGACTTCACGGATGAGGGTATTCATCCCCACCGCCTTTCTGAAAGGAAGCTTATTCGTCGGCATAGCTGAAGACGCCTCCTGCCGTCTCAATATGTTTTCTGTCGGAAGTCAGCGAATTGACTATTTCGCCCGAACGGCGACGGTCCGCATCTGTCAGGAAAATCTGGCCGAAGTCCCTGTCGCTCACCATTCTGAGCAGGTTTGAAACCCTGTCTATGTCGAGCTTGTCGAACAGGTCGTCCAGGAGCATTATCGGTGGAAAGCCGCAGCGCTCCTTCATAATCTCGTACTGGGCGAACTTGAGGGCCACGAGGAAGGATTTCTGCTGGCCCTGGGAGCCGCAGCGCCGTATAGGGTGGCCGTCCATCGTGAATAGAAAATCGTCCCTCTGGAGTCCGGCTCCGGTGTAGCGCAGGGCAAGGTCCCTGTCGCGGGTTGACCTCAGCTTGTCCTCCAGGTTGCCGGAGAGCAGGTCAGAACAGTATTCGATGTCAACGCTTTCCTTGCCTGCCGAAATCTCCTCGTAGTAATGGGCAACCAAGGGGCGTAGCTTCTCGGTGAATTCTGCCCTTGCGCGGCATATCGGGCGGCCGAGTGCTTCCAGCCTGATGTCGAAGGTCTCGAGCAGTCCGGCATCGCTGCAGCCTTCCTTCAGCAGCGAATTGCGCTGGGCAAGCAGGCGGTTGTATTGGATGGTTCCGTTCAGGTAGGATGGATCCATCTGGGAGAGTACGGAGTTGACGAACTTGCGTCGGAGTTCGCCGCTTTCGGATACCATCGCGCTGTCGGCAGGAGAGACCATCACTATGGGTATGAGGCCGATATGGTCGGAAATCTTCTTGTACGGGGAACCGTCGCGGCGCAGCTTTTTTTCTCCGCCGTCGCGCACCTGCATACTTATTTTAGTGCTCACGCCCGACGGCAGCTCATACTGGCCTGAGAGGGAGAATTCGCGGCAGCCGTGGCGGAAGTTGAACCTGTCGCTCGCGCTGAAAGCGCTTTTGGTCATCGAGAGATACCAGATGGCGTCCAGCAGATTGGTTTTGCCTTCGCCGTTTCCGCCCCGGATGCAGTTTATGTTTGGGGAGAACTCCAGTTCCTGGAGGGCAATATTGCGGAAATCTTGTATGACTATTTTCTTAAGCGTCGGCATAATACAAAGATATGGAAAATAATGATTAGTTTCTCAGTTGCTCGGATAAAGAATTTTATGTATTTTTGCAGACTATTATGCTAACCGGATATCAAAATTAAAATTTATATGGCAAAGAAAGTAAAAGAAATGGAAGAAGTACGCCAGGAGGCTATCGAGCAGACCGTATCGGCTACTGAGAAGTTCTACAACGAGAACAAGAAGACCCTTTGGGGAGCTGTAGCAGCCGTGGTCGTAATCGGTCTTGGCATCCTCGGCTATCACAAGTTCATTTATCAGCCTAAATGTGCAGAGGCGATGGAGCAGGCATATCACGCTGAGGCAAGCTTCGCCGCAGGCGAGTGGGAGCTGGCCCTCAACGGTGACGGCAACAACCTCGGCTTTGCAGACCTGCTCGACGAGTACGGTGCAAAGGCAGGCAAGTCTCTGTACTTCAACGCCGGAGTATGCGAGCTCCAGCTTGGCAACTTCCAGAGCGCCATTGACTACCTCTCGAAGTACAAGACCAAGGAACCTATCCTCGGCGCACGCGCGCTGGCCTGCAAGGGCGACGCATACGTAGGTCTCGAAAACTACCGTTCAGCTGTTGAATGCTTCGAGTCTGCTGTAAAGAAGGCCGACAATGTATTCGCAGCCACTTACCTCGTGAAGGCCGGTCTTGCTTATGAGGCTCTCGGAGACAAGGCTTCAGCGCTCAACTGCTACAAGAAAGTTGAAGACAGCTATCCTCAGTCAATCGAAGCATACGAAATCGCAAAGTATATAGCTAGAGTATCAGAATAATATGGGAAGAGCTTTTGAGTTCCGCAAGGAAAGAAAAATGAAGAGGTGGGGACATATGGCCCGCACCTTCACCAAACTCGGAAAGGAAATCACCATCGCAGTAAAGGCAGGCGGTCCTGATGTGACCGGCAACCCTCGTCTTCGCGCTCTCATTGCCGAGGCCCGCACCGAGCAGATGCCTAAGGAGAACATCGAGCGCGCCATCAAGAAGGCAACCGAAAGCAAGCAGGGAGACTTCAAGGAGATTATCTATGAAGGCTTCGGCCCGTTCGGCATCGCTTTCCTCGTAGAGGCTGCGACTGACAACAATACCCGTACCGTGGCAAACGTGCGCAGCTACTTCACCAAGTGTGGCGGCTCGCTCGGCACCTCGGGCTCGGTAAGCTTTATGTTTGACCGCAAGTGCACCTTCCGCATCAAGGAGAAGGAGGGCGTGGATCTCGAAGAGCTCGAGCTCGAGATGATCGATTACGGCGTTGAGGAGATGTTCCTTCAGGAAGAGGAGGACAAGGACGGCAACAGCTACAATGTAATCGTCATCTACGGAGACTATTCAGCCTACGGCCAGATACAGAAGTACGTCGAGGAGAACGGCTTTGAGCTTATCTCCGGTGGTTTCGAGCAGATTCCTAACGTGGATCTCAAGGATGTCACCCCTGAACAGAGGGTTACCCTTGAGAAGCTCACCAACCTTCTTGAGGACGATGAGGACGTTACCAACGTTTACTCTACCCTCAAGCCGGCTGAAGAATAATTTCGCAAACAATCAACTTCTAGACACGATATGAAAAAGTTCATCACCGCCACAGCGCTTGCGCTTGCGTTCGGCCTTGCGGCCAGCGCGCAGTTCCCTGGTATGCCGAAGCCTCAGCCGCAGGATTTGAGGACAATCAGCTCCGGCAAATTGACAATGACTGTCGACGCCGGCAACGGTGCCAAGATCCTTTCCTTTAAGTATGAGGACAAGGAAATCATCTCTCAGCTCCAGATGTTCAACGCTTTCGGAAGCACCTTCTGGACCAGTCCGCAGGCTGAATGGAACTGGCCTCCGGTAGCCGAATATGACAGGCTTCCTTATGAGGTTGAGACCAAGGGAGAGGCTCTGGTGATGAACGGTAAGCCTAGCGAAAAGTTCGGCTACAGCATCAGAAAGGAGTTTGTGCCGGGTGAGGATTGCATAGTTGTAAACTATTCCATCATCAACCATTCCGACCAGACCCGCAAGGTCGCCCCTTGGGAAATTACCAGAGTCAAGGGAGAGGGTCTCATCTTCTTCGAGTGCCCTTCATCCGAAATCTGGCCTGAGGGCTTGATGACTTTCTCTGATAAGTACGGATGTTCGTGGTACAACTTCGATGAGTCCAAGGAGAACAGGAAGATTAACGCAAACGGTAAGGGTTGGCTTGCCTATACCAACGGAGAGCTTCTTCTCGTAAAGGATTTCTCTGACCTGGAGGCCGGCCAGGCAGCTCCGGGCGAGGATGAAATCCAGGTCTATGTCAATCAGGGCCAGACTTTCATCGAACTTGAGAGCCAGGGCGCTTATCTGAGTCTTGCCCCGGGCGAGTCTCTCACCTACAGCGTAAGGTGGATGCTCCTCCCTTGCCGGAATGACTGCAAGCCGTCAAAAACCCTGCTCAAGGCTGCCAAGAAGAATTTGAAGTAACACCGCAGACAGATACGAAGAGGGTGACTAAAAAGTCCTTGTGACTTTGAGGTCATCCTCTTTTTATATCCTATTGCCTCCGGGCGGGCACGGGCCCCGGAGGAGACAGCCGCCCGCCCGGAGGCATCGCAAAAATAGTTTTAAACCATCCCAACGATAATCTGCTGCTCAACGATGAAGGACTGGTGTCATTGTGCCATATGTGAAGTACAACATGCTCCTCACCCAGAACAATACAAAGATCCATTACCATCTCTGACGGAAAAATCGCTCCCTCCTGTCAAACACCTGCGCACCCAGGATGCCTCACAGGTACTTCTGACGGGGGGTACCCGCGCAGGTGAAGGCATAATGGTCTCACCTGCGCACCCAGGATGCCTCAGAGGTGCTTCTGAAGGGGGTTACCCGCGCAGGTGAATGACAAAACTCTCGAGAGGTCCCATCAGAGGTAGGTCTGAGAGGGGTGGCTTCGCTTCCTGTCAATCACCTGCGCACCTGATGTGCCCCAGAGGTACTTCTGAGAGGGCTCACCCGCGCAGGTGAGGTCAACATAGTTCCGCGCCAGCGGGTCGCAGGAAGCGGGACGCAGGAAAAATGACGCAGGAAACGGACGCGAGAAACTGTGGAAGGGTACGGAGCGAACGAAGTGAGCGGAGTATTCTCAGAGGCAAGCCGCTGCAGAGCCCCAATCATAATTAATGAAGAGGCCGACCCTTTTTAGTCGACCTCTTCTTTCTTTAAGTGAGCCACTCACCAGGATCGAACTGGCGACCTGCGCGTTACGAATGCGCTGCTCTACCGACTGAGCTAAAGTGGCTTTTCAGGGGACAAAGATAGCAAAAAATCGGCTTGCTGCAAATTGTCCCCGTGTTGTATTACTTGTTCTTCTTTGCCGTAAGATTGATGAGCACGCTTCCGAGTATGCCGGCGCATACTGAACCGAGAAGAACGGCGATCTTGCCTGCATTGCGCAGATGCTCCATAATCTCTGCACTCTGGTCTCCAAAAGACAGGGTGTCAACGAAAATCGACATCGTAAAGCCGATTCCTCCGAGGCAGGCAACAGCAAAGAACATTGCCCAGTTGGTCCTCTCAGGCATTTCGCCAATCTTGCACTTGATGGCTATGAGACTGAAAAGAGTGATGCCGACAGGTTTTCCGAGAACAAGGCCGAGGAAGATACCCATAGACACGCTGCCAAGATATGGATCGAAGTTGAAGACATTGAAGAAGGCCGGGTCTGTGATCTCCACACCTGCGTTCGCGAGGGCGAATATTGGCATGATCAGGAAGTTAACCCAAGGAGAAAGGGCGTGCTCAACTCTGTAGCTCATATCCATAGAGCCCTGGGCGATGCCGTGGAGCTTGCGCAAGGTGCTCTTCTGGAGTCCGTTCGGGAAGCCTTCGTTATCAATGTCATTGAGGCTGTCAAGCCTTGCAATGAGGGCGTTTCTCTTGCGGTAGTACTGAGACTTGTTGTAGCGCGGAGTGGATGGAATCAGGAAGGCCATCACTACTCCGGACATAGTTGCGTGGATGCCGCTGTAGTAGAACAGAACCCACACGAGGAATGCACATACAAGGTAAGGGAACATCTTCTTCTCGCCGATGTGGCGCAGCAGGAAGGTGAAGGCCATCACGATGAGCGAGATGCCGAGCAGCGGGAGATTGATGTCCCCGCCGTAGAAGAAAGCAACCACCAGGATGGCAACGAGGTCATCTGCAATGGCCAGGGCGGTAAGGAAGACCTTCATTGATGTGGGCACCTTGTCTCCCAATACCGATAGTATGCAGACTGCGAAGGCGATATCCGTGGCGGTAGGAATGCCCCAGCCGCTTGACGCTGCCGTACCTCCGTTTATGATGGTGTAGATGAGCGCCGGAACGATAACTCCGCCAAAGGCCGCAATTACCGGAAGAAGAGCTTTTTTGGGGGTTGAAAGTTCTCCGTGGGTGATTTCCCTCTTGATCTCAAGACCGACCGTGAAAAAGAAGATTACCATCAGAATGTCATTTATGAACTTCTCGACATTCATATCGCGCGGGAAGAGAAGATTGAAAGATCCTTCTGCGCTATGGAGGTTAATCTGGATGTTGGTCAGGAGAATTTCGTGGTAGATGTGCTTGGTGAAAGGCAGATTTGCCAGAAGCATCGCTGCGATCACACAGGCCAGAAGCAGAACGCCTTGAAACCAAGGCTGACTGCTAAGCCTTTTGCTACCTCGGCTAAACGACATAACACCCTTGTTCCAGGTGTAGATGGGAATTAGTTTTGCCATAATGGATGTTTTCTTTTTTAGGGAGCGCAAATTTACAAATTATTTTAAAAAATTGCTAAATTCGTGCATTATGGAAAAACTCATAGTTGTCGTTGACGTTCAACGTGATTTCTTTGACCCGTCAGGGTCATTATATGTAAAGGGGAGCGAAGTGCTTCCTGAAAAAATTGCCAGGTTTGCAGGGGATTACGACGCTTGCATCTTTACGCTCGACTGGCACCCCGCAAACCATTGCTCTTTTGCATCTATGGGTGGAATCTGGCCTTCGCACTGCGTCGCATACACCCAGGGAGCAGGCCTTGCAGACGAGTTCGCACCCCTGCTTGCCCTGCCTCATACCCATCTTTTCTTCAAAGGTACTCAGCCCGACAAGGAACAGTATGGCGCTTTCGAGAAGCTCGAAGACGGCCCCGTATATGAGCTTTTGACTGAAGCTGAAGAAATTGATGTGTGCGGCATTGCCGGCGACTACTGCGTCAAGGAGAGCTGCGCCAATGTGCTGAAAATCGCCCGCAACGCGAAGGTCTCACTGCTTGCGGACTGCATCTGCAGCATCGACGGGGGAGAGGCGCTCGAGGCGTTCGCCGCAGCTCAAGGCGTGGCCGTCAAAAGATAATCTTGAAGTCACAGCTGCCCTCGGTATAGTGGAAGCTGCCATCCTCGCGCGAGCATAATGCTTCACGAGGGGAGGTTTCAATGGCAATCAGGTCGCCGATGCGGATGTAGCAGAAGCGTGTCACTTCGGCGATGGCCCTGCATACCCGCTCCCGCAAACCGGGATCGAGTTTTTCCTTTGGGCTGAGCTCTCCGCTTAGGAAAGAGCTGTGGTCGAGGCAGGACGCGCAGGCGAAGCCTTCCGGGCTCCCGTCAATGAGGTCTTCGGGGTAGAGGAGCGCGCCGTAGCCGAAGGAGTCATAATAACGCTCTGCGAATTTCTCGCCTACGCTGCGTCCCGGTTTGCACACGCGCACATAAAGCACTCTTGAGGCGCTGATGCGGCTGATGAACTCGGGCACATAGAAGTCCTCGTTGTCGCGCTCCCAGGTTGTGTCCGGGCGGACGAAAGTTTTGCCCGAAGGGCTGAGTACTACAATATTCATCGGCGGAAATCAGAACAGCCTTCCGTTGAACTTCTCAACCAGTTTCTCCTTCTTGAATTTCTCCTCGAGCCTGGCGAACTGAGCCTTGGTGTCAAGGGTGAAGCTGCCCTGCTGAATCCAGGCAAAATAAGAAGGCTCGGTGTTGAACACCTGTCGGGCGGTCTTGCCTTTGTGTTTTCCGAAATTGACCACGGCCTCTCCCTTGTCGTTGTAAACAAGCATTCCGGAGAAGTCGACAAGGTTCTTGTGGGCATATGCCGAAAGGGCCTTGACGTCGTTCTTGAGGGTGTCGTAGTGGTCTAGCTGGGCCTTGAGCACTTCGTAGGTGGCGAGCGTGTCGGCCTCGGCCGTGTGTGCGTTCTCGAAATCCCCGCCTCCGCAGTAGAAGCGGTAGGCCGCCTTGAGGTTGCGCGGCTCCATCGCGTGGTATATGTTCTGGACATCTACCATCACTGGTTCGTGCAGGTCTATGTTGATGTTGGGGAAGACGAACTTGCGCACTCTCTCTATCTCCTCGGCGAGCATCGGAAGGTCAAACTTGGCGGAGTTGAAACCGGCCAGGTCGCTGTCCTTGAGCCAGTCCACAACCTCGTCCACCACTTCGAAGAAGCGGGGACAGCCGGTGAGCATATCGTCTGTGACTCCGTTGACCTTGGAGGCTTCGGGATTGATAGGCTTCTGACATTTGTTCACGTAGTCCCAAGGCTTTATCTTCCAGGTCTTTATCCTTGACTCGCCGCCGGGAAACACTTTGACGAAACTCAGCTCGATGATAGAATCTGTCGGAATACTCAGGCCGGTGCTCTCGATGTCGAAGAACAGCAGCGGCCTGTTAAGGTTAAGCTCCATATTCTTTCCCCCGTTATGAAACCATAATAGGCATCAGGATGCCGCAGATCTTTCCGCTTTCCTCCTCTTCCTCCGAAGGGACGATGAGCGCGGCCCTCTTGCCGTCGGCGAACTTCATCACCAGGTTCGTGCAGCTCATATTGTTGAGGATATCGATCAGGAATGAAGATTTGAAGCCGATGCTGATGCTTTCTCCGTTATAGTCGCAGGCGAGCTTCTCGTATGCTGCCAAGGCAAAACCGAGGTCCTGGGCGGTAATCTCAAGCAGGCCGGCTGAGAGTTCGAACTTTATGTGGTTCGAAGCCTTGTTAGCGCAGACTGAAACGCGCCGTACGGAGTTTAGCAGCTGGACGCGGTCTATCTTGAGGATATTGGAGTTGTTCTGTGGAATAACTTTGGTGTAGTCAGGGAATTTGCCGACAATCAGACGGCAGATCATAAGGGTGCTGCCGTACTCGAACTGGATGCTCTTGGCGCTGAACTTTGCCACTACATCTCCCTCGGCCTTGTCCAGAATGGACTTCAGGACGTTGGCTGGTTTCTTGTGGAGGATGAATGATGACCTCTGCTCAAGTTTCACATCAGGAGTGGTGTAGCAGATGAGTTTGTGGGCGTCGGATGCCACGAGGGTGGTGTGGTCTTCGTAGATGTCGAAGAAGATGCCGTTCATCGCTGGACGCATCTCGTCATCTGCGGTGGCATATACGGTGGCGCCTATGCCCTCTGCGAGGGTTGCGGCAGGGAATACAAGCGCAGTAGCGTCCTCCTCCTGCGAGCTGGAGATCTTCGGGTAATCGGCTGCCGGGAAGTACGGAAGCGAAGAGTTACCATTGCTCCAGATGCATTCGAAGGTGCCCTCGCCGGCTGTCTTGATGACTATCGGCTGGTCCGGAAGGGACTTGAGCAGTTCTATGGTCTGGCGTGCCGGAACGGCAATGCTGCCCTCTTCGGTGCAGTTGTCCAGAGGCATTACCGTGCGGAGGGTGAGCTCTGAGTCTGAAGCCGTAATCTCAAGTTGTGAATCCTTGATTACGAAGAGAAAGTTTTCAAGGATAGGGAGGGAAGTCTTTGCAGGGATGGCTTTTGAGACATCCATTATGCTTTTCAGCAGGTTGGCGCTGGATACGTTGAATTCCATTTTCACTTTTTTTGGTTTACGCAAATTTACATAATCTTTTCTGATTTTTGGCATATAATTTGAGTTTTGAACAGACAGTGAAAATTTTTTAAATGAACAGATATGAAAAAGAGTTTTATCACAATCTTGCTCTCTGTCGTGTTAAGCGGTCTGACCGCCTATGCCATAGTGCGGACGACTGAGACTGAACATAGTGCGGAGCCTGTTTCCTACACTTCTGACGGTCTTCCTGTCAAAACTGTCAATTTGTCACTCTCCGATTACCCTGATTTTACATATGCGGCCGAAAATGCCGTGAATGCAGTTGTTTATGTTGAAGTGTCCGTAAGGCCTCAGCAGAGCCAGCAGCAGATCGATCCTTTCTTCCGCTTCTTCTTCGGTGACGAAGGTTTCCAGCAGAGGGAGCGCAAGGGCAGCGGTTCGGGAGTGATCATCCGTCCTGACGGCTACATCGTCACCAACAATCACGTGGTTCAGGATGCCGTTTCGGTTAACGTGACCCTCAATAACAATAAGGTTTATCCTGCTACCGTCATTGGTACCGACCCTGCCACTGACGTCGCCCTGATCAAGATCGAGGCGAGCGGTCTTCCTACCATAACCTTCGCCGATTCGGACAAGCTGCGTCTTGGCGAGTGGGTGCTTGCAATCGGCAGCCCTCTGGGAGCCGAGCTGCGCTCTACCATCACCGCCGGCATCGTCAGCGCCAAGGGCCGTTCAATGCCTAACTATGACGGCAAGTTCAAGATTGAATCCTTCATTCAGACCGATGCTGCCGTCAATCCCGGCAACTCAGGCGGCGCCCTGGTCAACAAGGCCGGTGAACTCGTCGGCATCAATACCGCCATTGTGTCCACAACCGGCTCATATTCAGGCTATTCATTCGCGGTACCTTCAAACATCGTAAGCAAGGTTGTCTCTGACCTGATCGACTTCGGTTCAGTAAAGCGCGTGATGCTCGGAATCACCGGCGGAAACGTCAATGAAGAAATTGCCAAAAAGTTGAAACTTTCGGAAACTGAAGGCGTATATATTAGCGAAGTTGCCAAGGGTGGCTCTGCAGATAAGGCCGGATTGAAGTCTGAGGACGTCATCATCGACCTGGGCGGAACCAAGATAGTGTCAATGGCCGATCTTCAGGCAAAGGTCAACAGCTTCCACCCGGGCGACAAGGCCGTCATCAAGGTAATCCGCGATGGCAAGGTGCAGGAGTTCAACGTCGAGTTCCAGAGTTCCGAAGTTGAAAACGGCACCGTAAGCGAGGACGGAACGGTTGCGTTCTACGGAGCTACTTTGCGTACCCACGAAAAGGGTGTGGAGATTGTCTCTGCCGGTAACGGAAAACTCGCTCACGCAGGCGGACAGGACGGCTTCATCATCCGCTATGTCAACGACCAGAAGGTAAGCAAGCCTGAGGACGTGATCAACATAGCCAAGAAGTCAAAGAGATCGATCTTCATCGAGGGCGTCACAGCTGCGGGCAGACCTGGTTACTTCGGCTTCGGAAAAGACGAATAGGCCGGCTCCACAGCACCAGCGAATTATTCGCGGCAGGGGACTCGGTCCCTTGTCGCGATTAATTGTTTTTTTATAGTATATGAGACAGCTAAAGATCACAAAATCAATCACTAACCGCGAAAGCGCCTCATTGGACAAATATCTCCAGGAGATTGGTCGTGAGGAGCTGGTTTCGCCGGAAGAAGAGGTAGAACTCGCCCAGCGTATACGCAAGGGTGACCAGGAAGCCCTCGAGAAACTCACCCGTGCAAACCTTCGTTTCGTGGTTTCGGTTGCAAAGCAGTATCAGAACCAGGGACTCAGTCTCCCGGACCTTATCAACGAAGGAAATCTCGGTCTCATCAAGGCTGCCGAGAAGTTTGACGAGACAAGAGGTTTCAAATTCATATCATATGCCGTGTGGTGGATTCGTCAGTCCATTCTCCAGGCACTTGCTGAACAGAGCCGTATCGTCCGCCTGCCTCTCAACCAGGTCGGTTCCCTCAACAAGATCAACAAGGCCCTCGGCAAGTTTGAACAGGAAAACGAGCGCCAGCCTTCAACCGATGAGCTCGCCGAGATGATAGACATCCCGAAGGACAAGATAGCCGATACCCTCAGGGTTTCCGGCCGCCACGTGAGCGTTGACGCCCCGTTTGTTGAGGGCGAGGACAACAGCCTGCTCGATGTGCTTCCCAACGACGCTTCTCCGAGCGCTGACCACGGCCTGAACAACGAGTCACTGAGCACCGAGATCGAGCGTGCCCTTCAGATTCTGACTCCGCGTGAGAAAGAGATCATCAAGTCTTTCTTCGGCATCGGCTGTCAGGAGATGACTCTCGAAGAAATTGGCGAGAGGCTTGACCTCACCCGTGAGCGCGTGCGCCAAATCAAGGAGAAGGCAATCCGCAAGCTCAAGAAACCGTCTGCAAGCAAACACCTCAAGACCTATCTCGGCCAATGACACCAGAAGCATTTATCGCAGCCAAGGCCTCAGAGGCTGTCAAGGCTATATACAACGCGGAAGTCCAGCCTGAAGCCCTTCAGGTCCAGCCTACGAGAAAGGAATTCGAGGGAGACTTCACTCTGGTGTGCTTCCCTCTCCTGAAAATCACCCGTCAGGGCCCTGACGTTACGGGCAATGCCATAGGAGAGTACCTCCTTGCCAATTGTCCTGAGATCAGCGCCTACAATTCAGTCAAGGGCTTCCTGAACCTTTCTCTTTCGAATCTTTACTGGTTCGAGGCGCTAAGTTCAGCATCGTCTGACAAAGACTTCGGCCAGCTTCCTCCGACAGGCCGCAGGGTGATGGTGGAGTTCTCTTCTCCAAATACCAACAAGCCTCTCCACCTTGGACACATTCGCAACAACCTTCTCGGTGCATCCGTTTCGGACCTGCTGAAGGCAGCCGGCGAGGAAGTGATCAAGACCACCCTCGTTAACGACCGTGGAGTCCATATCTGCAAGTCTATGTATGCCTGGGAGCAGTCCTTTAACGGCGTAACCCCGGAGAGTTCCGGAAAGAAGGGAGACCATTTGGTGGGAGACTGCTATGTTGAGTTCAACAATATCTACACCCGCGAGGTCAAAGAGCTCGTGGAGAAGGGTATGGACGAGGAACAGGCCAAGAAGGAGGCCCCTTCTCTCAAGGCAGTCCACAAGATGCTAGTAGATTGGGAAAACGGTGACCCTCAGGTGCGCAAGCTTTGGGAGACTATGAACCAGTGGGTGTTTGACGGCTTTGATCAGACCTACAAGGCTCTCGGCATCACTTTCGACAAGACTTATTACGAGCACCAGACCTATCTCCTGGGCAAGGAACTTGTCCAGAAGGGTCTGGATATGGGCGTGTTTGTCAAGGACCCGGACGGGTCTGTGTGGTGTGACCTCACTTCCGAGGGGCTGGACCGCAAGCTCCTGCTGCGTAGCGACGGCACTTCAGTCTATATGACCCAGGACCTGGGTACCGCCGAGCGCCGCTTCGCCGAGTATAAGCTGGATTCCCACGTCTATGTGGTCGGTGATGAGCAGAACTACCACTTCCAGGTGCTCAAGAAGGTGCTTGGGAAGCTGGGCTTTGACTGGGCGGACCAGATTTTCCACCTCAGCTACGGTATGGTGGAACTCCCGGAAGGCAAGATGAAGTCCAGGGAGGGAACCGTTGTGGACGCAGACGACCTCATCCTGAAGATGTACCAGGAGGCGAAGGCTACCTCCGAGGAAAGCGGCAAACTCGATTCGCTGTCAGACAACGAGAAGGACGAGCTTTACCGCATCATCGGACTCGGTGCCCTTAAGTACTTCATACTCAAGGTTGATCCGAAGAAGAAGATGCTTTTCAACCCTAAGGAATCCATCGACTTCAACGGCAATACCGGACCATTCATCCAATATACTCACGCGCGCATCCAGTCCATCCTCAGAAAGGCTGCCGCCCAGGGTGTGGAACCCTCTCTCGAGCAGGGAGTGGAACTTTCGCCGAAGGAAATCCGTCTGGTCAAGATAATAAACGCCTATCCGCAGAAGATTGCGGAGGCCGCCCAGGCCTTCTCGCCTGCATTGGTCGCCAACTATTGCTACGACCTCGCCAAGGAGTTCAACCAATATTACCAGCAGACCCCTATCCTCAAGGA
>JAEDLO010000081.1 GCA_016295245.1 Bacteroidales bacterium
CCCCTGTCCGCAAAGCCTCCCGGTAGCCAAAGTCCCTCCCGGCATCAGCATCCCTTCCCGCCAAGCCTTAGACAGAGTTTTGTCATTCATCTGCGCTGTTGACCCCTGCCAGAAGTGCCTGTGAGGCCCCTTGGGTGTGCAGGACTTTGACAGGAAGGGTGACAATGATCTGTGTGGAGGCACCGCAGGCTCGCATTACGCGGCTCGCCTGCTACGGCGCGCGTCTGCGGGGAGCTCGCCAAAGGCTCTCCTCGCCGCGGCCGTTGCCGCGACCAATCCACTGTTTGAGTCAGTTTTGTCATTCACCTGCGCGGTCAACCCCTCTCAGAAGTACCTGTGAGGCACATTGAGTGCGCAGGTGAGACCTTTATCCCTTCACCTGCGCGGGTGACCCCTCTCAGAAGTGGTTCTGGGGTATCTTTGGTGCGCAGGTGATTGACACGAAGGAGGGGCACCTGCCTCAGAATGGCCTCTAGTGGGTCCTCGGTGAAGTTTTATCAAACGCCTGCGCGGTCAACCCCTTTCAGAAGTGCTTCTGAGGCATCCTGGGTGCGCAGGTGAGACCTTTATCCTTTCGCCTGCACGGTCTGCCCCTCTCAGAAGTACCTCTGGGCACATTGGGAGCCTGAAGGGGTGCCTGAAGTGGGTTAATTGTTTGCCTTCAGAGCTTTGCGCAGTGCTTCAATATTGGCCTTTGAAACGGGGATGGTTCTGTCGTTGCTGAACAGATGGAGTTGGCAGCCGGCAGCGTTGCCGTCAATATGGGTGATGAATCGTATGTTAACCAGAAACGCGCGGTGGCAGTGGAGAATAAATGGATAGCCGGAGATTATCCTGGAAGTACCATATGCTCAGGTAGTTGGCAACAGATTCAATATAGAGTATGTCATTTGGCAATACTGTGAGAGATTCTTTACATTTTCAACCAGTGCAATGATGAATACAAACCTTGCTTCCAGCTGAGGATGTCTTACAGGTTTAATGCAGCTGGAAGCAAGTACAAGGGTTCTGGCGCCGGTTTGGATGTGAAGGAAAGAATAAAGTGACGCTACAGGCGCTCGAAGATCGGAATCCCGTCTGCTGTGACAGGGACGCTGATGGTCTGAGCACCGGAGTGGGTTGAGCCGTCGGAGAGGAGTCTCCAGCCGGCGGCGTTTTCAGGCAGATAGACTTTCATCGACTTGAGGCCAGGGGCGGTCACAGGGCATACGAGGTATTTCGGACCGAACATATATTCGGTGTCCTGGAGCATTGCCGTATTGTCGTCCGGGAAGTCGAAGACCAGCGGTCTCATCAGGGTGTAGTTCTCTTCGGCGACGCGGCGGGCGCACTGCTCGATGTAAGGCAGCAGGGCATAGCGCTCGCCGATGGCCTTGACAAAGAGCTTCATAGTCTCGTCGCCGTAGCGCCAAGGCTCTGTCTGGCTCATATAGCCGTGTACCCTCATTATCGGCAGCCTGACGGAGTTCTGAATCCAGCGTATCATCCTCTCCCGGTAGTCAGGGCTGTCATATTGGTCGAAAGGACGGAAGAATCCTCCTGCATCGTAGGTCCACCAGGCCTGGCCGCAGGCCATCATTCCGAGGCCTCCTACAATCTGACGGCGGAGAGTCTCCCAGTCATTGCCCACATCACCGCTCCAGGTCACGGCACCGTATCTCTGCATTCCGATGGCTGAGCTTCTGGTGAGTATCAGCGGCTCGCTTTCGGGTCTGACCTGCTTGAGGCCGTTATAAACGGTGCTGACAACCTTCAGTGGGTACACATTGCGGTAAACTTCGCCCGGAAGGCCGTCTTTGCCGATGCTGCGGTCCTTGAGGTCGTCGTTTTCCGGCTCTGTGGCGTCAAGCCACCAGGAGTCTATGCCGAGGCTGACCAGCTTGTCGTTGAAGTTCTGCCAATAGTATGCGGCGGCGTCAGGGTTGAAGAAGTCTATCCAGTCGCTGCCTTCGATATAGTATCCCAAAGAATCCATCCTGGCGCCCAGCTTGCTGTTCCTGTCAACCTTGGACCAGACTGAAAGCATCAGGCGCATATCCATCTTGTGGAGGGAATCGACCATCGCCTTAGGGTCTGGATATTTCTTGCTGTCGAATTCCATAGAGTTCCAGCCCGTGTCTCCCCACCATTGCCAGTCCTGGACTATGAGATCGACCGGGATGCCGCGCTCTTTGAATTCCGCGGCATTGGACAGAAGCTCCTCCTGGCTGTCATAGCGCTCGCGGCAATGAATATAGCCCAGCGCCCATTTCGGCATCACAGGGGCTTTGCCGGTAAGGTTGCGGTAGCTGCCTACAACCTCGTCTGCGCTGCCGGCGAAGACGGTGTAATCGAGGGCCGCTGCGACAGGGGAACTGAAGCGGGTCGTGCCGTCATCAAGCCTCCAGCCCACTGTCGGGTTGTCGCCGCGGGCACCGCGCACTTCCACGGTGTGCATACCCTTGCAGAGAGTCATTCTCACAGAGGTGGTCGGCGGCAGCCAGAGGTTGTTCACATCGGTCTGCACCTCTCCGTCCACTGCAAGGTAGTGTTTGCGCGCCATACTCTGGCCTACATCCAGCAGCAGCGAATAGACTCCGTCCTCCGGGACGGTGAATTCGCCTTTGAAGGTCTCGAAACTGCGGCGCTCGCGGATATTGCCGTGGGTGCTGGTGGTGTTGACCACTATGCTGGACGCTTCGTCCGAATAGGCTTTTTCAAGCCGGACTGTAGCGGTCGAAGGGTTGAAGTCTGTAAGACCGTAGTTGTTCCACAAGAGGCCGTAGCCCTTGTTGGAGATGATCATCGGGATGGAAATCTGGGTGTTTACCTGGGTGAGACGGCGGGTAAGTCCCCTCACGTCCAGATAGCCGTCCTGGAATTGCCCCAGTCCGAACAGATGCTCGTCATCCCGGAGGGCGAAGTCCTGGGCGACGCTTGCAAACTTGTGGCCACGGATATCAACGGACAGAAGTTTTCGTCCGCCGGCTATCTCACGCAGCAGCAGGCTTCCGTCCGGTCTGTAATAGCTCAAGCTTCCGTCTTCGGAGTCGAAAACGGTGGTCAGACACTTCTGCCGTATCTGTGTCTTTGCGCCATCGCGCACTACTTTGAAGTCGGGGCGCTTTGTTTCGGAGCAATAATATAGTTCTTCAAGCTCGATGGTTTCGGGACCTTTTACGCTTACCCTGATTGAGTTGTCGTCTAAAGGTTTGAGAATCAGGCGGCCTTCCGATATCGGAAGTTCTACTGTTTCACTCCTGCACGCGCCGAGAGCGAGAAGCAGGAGACTTGTGATAAGAAGTTCTGACTTTTTCATATACTAGAAGTATTTCAATAGGAATTCGAGATAGTAGTCCCAGTCTTGTGGGAGCACGGCGTGGCCGCCCTCGTGCATAACGTATCCGAGAGTGGTGAAAAGCGGCTCCTCGCTCTTAGGGAACTCCGGATCTGACGGTGCATCCTTGCCCAGCAGCCTGTAAACAGGCGCGGCCTCGAGCGCTGAAATGTACTCTCCCTTTGGGTCTGACCAGTTGTCGGTCGAGCCGGTTTGGAGCAGTAGCGGGCGAGGGGCAATCAGGCTCAGGAGCATATGGGCATCCATAGGCATATTTTTCAGGTCCTGACCCCATTTCTGGTAGGTCGGGGTGAACTGGTAATGGTAACGTTCAGGGCTTGCGATGTGGGCAACGGTCTCGCCGAACAGGCGGCGACTCATTGCCGCGCCACCTTCGCCCGAACAGCTCGGGATTGCGATTGCGATGCGCGGGTCTTTGGCGGCTGTCCAAAGGGTGGTCTTGCCCAGACGCGAGCAGCCCGTAAGGGCGATCTTGCTTGCGTCAATGTCGCTCTGGAGGCTCAAGCAGTCAATGATGCGGCTTACGCCCCAGGCCCAGGCGGAGATGGCGCCCCACTCGCCGTCGGTGGCGGTATAAGGGAAGAGGGAGCGGATGCCGCTCATCCAGCCGTCAGCCTTGTCGGCTTCGAGCTCGCTGTAGTGCAGGGTCGCAAGGCCTATGCCCTTGGCAAGGAATTTTTGGATGACATCAGGCGCGAAAGCCTTGTCGTTCGGCATAAAGCTCAGGTTCAGGAGCAGGGGACAGGGTGCGGAGGCATCCTTCGGCAGGTAGATAAGCACATCCGCAGCCGGACCGTCTTTGCGCTCAGAGAAACTAACGTGCATAGTCTTGACCTTCAAGCCTTCGGCGCTCTGCTCGCGGATGCTGTATCTGACGGGTGTGTTTTCCTTCGGCCAGGCTCCGAACTGGTTCTGCTCAAAGATTTTGAGGATTTCGGCGCGGCGCTGCGTCCAGTCAGCCGCATTGAGCACTTTGCGTCCGTCGTTGAACCTCAGAGGGTCAGGAAGACCTTCGCGGTAGTTTCCAACTTTGTCTTCTTTGTAATTTACGGGGATGCCTGCGATGGTGTCCCGGTCTTGGGCTGAGATTGCAACGCTGCAGAGAGTCAGGCTGAGGGTGAGAATGAGTGATTGTGGTTTCATTTGCTGTAGTCGTTAAGTTTATGCTAAAATAGTTATATTTGCCTAAACTAACAATCACTCATGATGAGAAAATCACTCCTGCCACTCTTTCTTGCAACTTTTCTGGCACTGGTCGCCTTTCCGCTAAGTGCCAGGGTGGTCGTATGCGGTCTCAAGACAGACTCGATGCCGCAGGCAATGGGCATCGACAACCCGCGTCCCCACTTCAGCTACCAGCTGAAATCGGATGAATATTCCATCCTCCAGAAAGCCTACAGGCTCAAGCTGAGCGAAACTCTTCAGGGCCTTGAGGCAAATGAACTTGTCTATGATTCCGGTGTTGTCTATGATGACAGTACGACCAATATCCCTTATCACGGAAGGAGCCTGAAGGGCTCGACCAGATACTATTGGAGCGTTGATGTGATGCTCTCGGACGGACGCTGGATCAAGTCTGAGCCCGACTGGTTCGAGACTGCCCTTATGGACAAGGGCTGGAGCGGAGCCAAGTGGATAGGCTCTGAAAGGACCCCGCTTTCCCGCTTCAGGACCTTTTTCAACATCCACTATACTGTCCAAATCCCCGAGGATTCGCAGCAGGGCGTCTTTGTCTATAGCGTTAAGGATGAGGGGAACTATATCAGTGTCGCCCTCGACGTGAGCGAGGCTTCTGACCCCCGGCTCCTTGTGGATTACTGTGTGGAAGGGGAGCTGCGCCACTGCGCAAGCCTGAGTCTCTCCCACATCTTCGGAGCCGATCAGGCCCACCTGCCTCACAGGCTCAGCCTCAAAGTCTCGACTCCGGGCTACCATCTCAAGAGCCTGCTGACTCCGGTGGTGGACGGCGTGACTCTTGAGGCGCTTTCTATGTACCCGTATCCGGGAGGGGAGTACATCTGCGACTGGGCAAGGCTCCACTCAATCGGCTTCCGTCAGCCTGAAGGCCAGAAAGCCCGCTTCTGGGATATCTCCATCGACGAGGATAACTGGAACACCGTGCTGCATCGCGCCCCTCAGCAGAGCTATGAGCTCGCAGGCGACGGCAAGATGTGCCTCTGGCAGCCGTACAACGAGGTTTCCGCACCGATGCTTCGCAAGGAGTTCGAGCTGGACAAGCCGCTCAGGAGCGCAAGGCTCTATGTGACCGCGCGCGGCATCTACGAGTTCAGCATCAACGGCAAGAGGGTAGGCGGCGACTGGTTCAACCCCGGCTGGACGGATTACCGCTACCGCATAATGTACAACAGCTACGATGTGACCTCCCTGCTCAAAGAAGGCGGAAACGCGATGGGGGTGATGCTGGGATCCGGCTGGTTCAGCGACCTTAACATCTTTACCTCGGCCTATGTCGATCCGTATGGAATCCGCCAGTCCCTGCTCTCAAAGCTCGAGTTGCGCTTCGAGGACGGCACTGTACGCACCATAGTCTCGGACGGCAGCTGGAAAAAGTACGACCACGGCCCTGTGATCCGCAACGGCTTCCAGTTCGGCGAGGATTACGATGCGCGGCTGGAACAGGACGGCTGGACATACGCAGGCTTTGACGATTCTGCCTGGGAGCCGGCGGTTATTTATGATGCGCCGGCACCGACCGTCAAAATCCAGTCTTATGTCGGCCTTCCGATAAGAAACCACATTACCCTCGATGCTGTCAGCGTAAGCGAACCGGCACCGGGCTGCTTTGTCTATGACTTCGGCCAGAATATGGTAGGAGTCCCGAGGATTGAAGGCCTCAGGGGCGAAAGGGGACAGGTCGTGACCGTGCGTTACGCCGAGATGCTTTATCCTGAGCTGATTCCATCCAATCCTGTTCCGCCATACACTGAGCAGATGTACAGGCAGCGCAAGGGCCAGCTCTATACAGAGAACTACCGTGGAGCCATCTCCATCGATACATACACTATGAGGGGAGGCGACAAGCCTGAGACCTTCGTCCCTTCGATGACAGACCACGGCTTCCGCTATCTTTCAATCAGCGGCATCGACTCAGCACTTCCTCTAGATTGCGTCAAGGGCCTCGTGCTCGAGTCAATAGGCGAGGCAACGGGCTTTTTCGAATGCTCCGATCCTGACATCAACCGCCTCTTCAACAACATCCAATGGGGTCAGAGAGGCAACTTCCAGACTGTCCCAACCGACTGCCCTCAGCGCGACGAGCGCCAGGGATGGACGGGTGACGCCCAGGTCTTCGCAAGGGCGGCAACATACTTTAGCCCCTACGTGGACAACTTCTACAAGCGCTGGCTCTACTCGATGAGGGACAATCAGAACATCGACGGCAGCTACTTCAACTACTATCCTGTGACCGGCAGGCCGCCTTACGGCTTCACCAACAACAATCCGGGCTGGATAGGCTGGATGGAGGCCGGCATTATCATCCCTTGGCAGATGTACCAGCAGTTCGGTGACATTGAAGTGCTGCGCGAGCACTACGCTTCGATGAGCTCATATATGGACTATCTGGACCGTAACTCGAAGAACTTCCTCCAACCGAATATGGGCATAGGCGACCATCTCGCCCTTGAGCGCACCGACATAGGACTCACCAACACCGCCTA
>JAEDLO010000082.1 GCA_016295245.1 Bacteroidales bacterium
CAGGGTCACCCGCGCAGGTGAGGGGATAATGGTCTCACCTGCGCACCTAATGTGCCTCAGAACCACTTCTGAGAGGGGTCGACCGCGCAGGTGAATGACACGAAGGACGTCGCCCCGAGTTTTCAGGATATTTTTTGCCTAACCCAACCAGCTTCCCCGTCCCAAGCGACTCCTCGTTTCAATAAAGAAGAAACCGACCATCAAGGCCGGCTTCCTCTCAAAATCACGTATCTACAATTGTTACTTATTCAACTGGAAACGGCGGTTGCCGTTCTTCAGGAAATCAACAATCTGGCGAGCGGCGGCGAGGCCTGCGTTGATATTGGCCTCGGCGGTCTGTGCGCCCATCTTCTTCGGGGTGGCGAAGACCCTGGTGCCGAATTTCTCCTTGAGAGTCTCAAGATTGTCAGGGGCGACGTCGGTGACGTACTTGAGGTCAGGCCTGTCTTCGAGGGCCTTCTCGAGGCCGGCCTCGTCGATGACTTCCTTGCGGGCGGTGTTGATGAGGGTTGCGCCCTTAGGCATACGGGTAATCAGCTCATAGTTGATGCTGCCGATGGTCTGAGGCGTTGCAGGGATGTGGAGGCTGACATAGTCGCTGGTCGAATAGAGTTCGCCAAGTTCCTTGACCGGCTCTGCGCCGCCGGCGATAATCTGCTCGTCAGAAAGGAACGGATCAGTGGCCTTGACCTTCATTCCGAGGGCCTTTGCCTTGGCTCCGACGAGTCTGCCGACATTGCCGAAGGCTTGGATGCCTAGGGTCTTGCCCTCGATTTCGCTGCCGGTTGCAGGGGTGAACTGAGTGCGTGCCATGAAGATCATCATCGCGATGGCGAGCTCCGCAACGGCGTTGGCGTTCTGGCCCGGGGTGTTCATTGCGACCACTCCGTGGGCGGTGCAGGCCTCGAGGTCGAGGTTGTCATAACCGGCTCCTGCGCGGACTACGATTTTGAGCTTCGGAGCGGCTTCGACCACGGCTGCGGTCACCTTGTCCGAGCGTACGATGAGCGCGTCTGCGTCAGCGACGGCCTTCTCGAGCTCGGCCTGGTCGGCGTATTTTTCGAGTAGGGCGAATTCATAACCTGCCTGCTCGACGATATCCTTGATGCCGTTTACGGCGGCTGCCGCAAAAGGCTTCTGTGTTGCTACCAATACTTTCATAAACGGCTACTTTTTGTGAAGGGTCTCAAATTCCTGCATGCAGGCAATCAGGGCGTCCACGTCCTCCTGGGTGCAGGCGTTGTAAATTGATGCGCGGAATCCGCCGACTGAACGGTGTCCCTTGATGCCGACGATGTTGTGGCTCTTGCTGAACTTCATGAACTCGTCCTGAAGATCCTCGTAGCCGTCGTTCATCACGAAGCAGACGTTCATTATTGACCTGTCCTCCTTGGCGGCAGTGCCCTTGAAGAGAGGATTGCGGTCGATTTCGGCATAGAGCGATTCGGCTTTCTTGACGTTGATCTCGTGGATGGCGTCGATGCCTCCGATGCTCTTGAGCCACTTGAGGGTCTCGTTCATCACGAAGATAGAAAATACAGGAGGGGTGTTGAACATCGAGAGCTTGTCAATGTGGACGCGGTAGTCGAGCATCGTAGGGATGTAGCGGCTTACCTTGCCGAGGGCGTCCTTGCGCACGATGGCGAAAGCCACGCCGGCAGGGCCTGCGTTCTTCTGGGCGCCACCGTAGATGAGGGCGTACTTGCTGACGTCAACCCTGCGGCTGAGGATGTCGGATGACATATCCGCAATCAGCGGAACAGGGCAGTCGATATCCTCCTTGATTTCGGTGCCGTAGATGGTGTTGTTGGTTGTGATATGGAAATAGTCCAGGTCGGACGGTATTTCGTATCCCTTAGGGATGTAGGAGTAATTCTTGTCCGAAGAGCTGGCGACGCAGATGGCTTCGCCTATGCCCTTCGCCTCTTTGTAGGCCTTCTTGGCCCAGACGCCCGTGTCCAGATAGCCGGCTTTCTTCTCAAGGAAGTTCATAGCGACATAGAGGAACTCAAGGCTTGCGCCGCCGCCGAGGAACACCACTTCGTGGGTGTCGGGAATGTTGAGAATCTCTTTCCACAAGGCGCGGCATTCATTCATCACCTCATCCCAGCCCGGGGTGCGGTGCGAGATGGAAATAAGTGACACGCCGGTGCCTTTGAAGTCCTTCAGTGCTTCGATTGTGTTGTCGATCGCTACCTGCGGGAGCAGGCACGGACCGGCGTTAAAGACATGAATTTTGCTCATAATTATACAACTGGTTCAATTTTTTGAGCCCCCAAAGTACATATTTTTTCAGTCTTTACCAAAAAATCCTGCTCCAAGTCCAATCTTACACGCACTTTGAGCGAGCATTCCTGAAGAAAAGACTGGTCTTTCTGGGGGAGGTCCATTTCCTTGATTATCTTCATCACGGCAGGAAGATTTTCATATTGGAAGCGCAGCTCATACCAGCTTCCCGCAATCTTCTCTATTATGGTGGCCGCTTCGAGGGCATCCTGCGTCGAGCTCTTGTAGGCGCGGATCAGGCCCGGGACGCCCAGCTTTATGCCTCCGAAATAGCGGACTACCACTACAAGTATGTCGCTAAGGCCGGCGGAGTCGATCTGCCCGAGGATGGGGCGGCCTGCCGTGCCGGCGGGTTCCCCGTCATCGCCAGCCTTCCATATGCCGCCGTCCAGGCCTATGCGGTAGGCGTAGCAGTGGTGTCTGGCGTCGTGGTATTCCTTCTTGAGAGAGGAGACTATCCTCCGCACCTCGTCTTCCGATTCCACGGGGTAGGCCAGGGCTATGAAACGGCTCCCTTTGTCCTTGAAAAGACCGCTGCTTTCCCCTGCGATTGACTTGTATGTATCTTTTGAAGGCATATACAGACCAAAATTAGTGAAAAAACAGTATCTTCGCAATATGGTTTACAAAGTAAGAGTCACTCTGCCTGGCCTGAAGGGCTTTTTCAGAGTTTATCTGGTAAATGGGGAGAACACCCTTTATACCTTTCATAAGCAATTGCGTTCCGACCTGGAATTTCCGGTCGACCAGCCGATTCTTTTCAAGGCTCTTGATTCGAAAGGAGCCGTGGTTGCGCGTTATGCGCTGATTGACCTGGGCTTCGGCCCCGTCGATGCCGTAACCCTCTCCGCCGCAATCAAGGCCGGGACGGCTAGCTTCGTGTACTTCTATGACGTCGTCTCTAAAAAGAACGTTATCGTGACCATAGAAGGAGAGGCTGCCGAAAAGGTAAGCGGCCCGACCCTCATCGAGAGCAAGGGCCCCATCCCTCTCGAGTTTGAAAACGGCTATGTCGCTTTCGAGGACCTGCCGGATGAGAAACGCCGCCTGCCGGGAGAGAAGTCCCTGCTGGGAGCCCTCGGGCTTGATGATGACGATGATGACGACGATGACGACGATGAGGACTTGGACGACGATGATGAGGAGGATGAGGACGGCGACAAAGAGGAGGAAGAGCTCATCTACGACGCAAACGAATAATATTTCAACCCCTATAATGAATCCGGCTGCAAAGAGTTCAGCCGGATTCTTTTTATTTATTTTGTGTGGCGTTGTTGGGATTATTTCCAAAAAATGAGTATCTTCGGTTATAGAAACCAATAATTTGCTTATGGTAAGAGTAAAACCGTTTGCGGCGCTGCGCCCGCCAAAAGAGCTGACAACAGAAGTTGCCGCCCCGCCATATGATGTCCTCAACTCCGCCGAAGCCTTCGAGATGGCCTCGGAGAAGTCCCTTCTCCATATCACCAAGCCTGAAATAGACTTCGACCCTATAATTTCGGACCACGACCAGCGCGTTTACGACAAGGCTGTCGAGAACTTTGCCCTCTGGCAGTCACGAGGCTGGCTCGTCAGGGATCCGAAGCCTTGCTACTATGTTTATGCCCAGACTATGGGCGAGCGTACCCAGTACGGCCTTGTGCTCTGCGCTCACACCGACGACTACGCCAGCGGCAAGATCAAAAAGCACGAGCTTACCCGCAAGGACAAAGAGGACGACCGTATGATCCACGTCCGCATCCAGAACGCCAATATCGAGCCTGTCTTCTTCTCATACAAGGACAACAGCGAGCTCGAGGCCATAGTTGCAGGAGTTGCGGCAGGCAAGTCGGAGTACCGCTTCGTGGATGAAAACGGTTTCGGCCACGAGCTGTGGATAATCGATGACGACAAGCTCATCTCCCGCATCACCGAGCTGTTTACAAACGATGTGGACGCATTCTATGTGGCTGACGGTCACCACCGTACCGCTGCCGCCGCCAGGGTGGGCGCAGAGAAGAAAGCTGCCAATCCGGCACACGACGGCACTGAAGAGTACAACTACTTTATGGCTGTATGCTTCCCTGAGTCTCAGCTAAAGATCATCGACTACAACCGCGTGGTCAAGGACTTGAACGGGCTGGACAAGGAAGGCCTTCTGGAGAAGCTTGCAGAAGACTTTGATATCAAGCCGGAAGGCGCTGAAATCTACCATCCTGACTCCCTCCACACCTTCTCGATGTATCTGGACGGACAGTGGTACTCGCTCCGCACAAAGGAGGGCCGCTACGACGATTCCGACCCTATCGGCGTGCTTGACGTGACCATACTCTCGAAGCTCGTGCTCGACAGGATACTTGGCATCAAGGATCTGCGCACCGACAAGAGGATAGACTTCGTCGGCGGCATCAGGGGGCTTGGTGAACTAAAGCGCAGGGTTGACAGCGGCGAGATGGCTGTTGCCTTCGCCCTCTACCCGGTGTCGATGCGCCAGCTCATCAATATCGCCGACAGCGGCAACATTATGCCGCCGAAGACGACCTGGTTCGAGCCAAAGCTGCGCTCGGGCCTGGCTATCCACACTTTGGACTGATTTTAGACAACAATATTATGATTCCAGACAGGGACCGGATATTCAAGACTCTCAAGGAGTTCTTCGGCTATGACGCCTTCAAGGGCGATCAGGAAGAGATCATCACCCGCCTTATGGGCGGGGAGGATGTCTTCGTGCTGATGCCTACCGGAGGCGGAAAGTCCCTGTGCTACCAGCTTCCGGCGCTGTTGATGGAGGGCACCGCCATCATTATCTCCCCACTGATTGCCCTGATGAAGAACCAGGTGGATCTCATCCGCGGCTTCGAGGAGGGATTTTCAAGCGTGGCCCATCTGCTCAACTCCTCTCTTTCCCGCCAGCAGATTGACGAGGTGAGGGAGGACCTTCTTGCCGGACGGACAAAACTCCTGTATGTGGCTCCCGAGTCGCTGACCAAGGAGGAGTATGTCCAGCTGCTCTCTTCGATAAAGATATCCTTCTACGCCGTGGATGAAGCGCACTGCATCTCCGAATGGGGACACGATTTCCGCCCGGAGTACCGTCGCATCCGCTCGATTGTTGACCAGATAGGCCGCGCTCCGATAATCGCCCTCACGGCGACGGCGACCCCTAAGGTCCAGAGCGACATTATGAAGAACCTCGGCATCCAGGACGCCGCCGTCTTCAAGTCTTCCTTCAACCGCACCAATCTCTTCTATGAGATTCGCGACAAGGTCGATCCGGAGAAGGACATCATCAAATATATTCGCCAGAATCCGGGAAAATCCGGCATAATCTACTGCCTTAGCCGCAAGAAGGTTGAGGAACTCGCCGAGAAACTCAATATCAACGGCATCAAGGCCCTTCCTTACCACGCAGGTCTGGACGCCAAGACCAGGGCGGAGAATCAGGACAAATTCCTGATGGAGGAAGTTGATGTGATTGTGGCGACCATCGCCTTCGGTATGGGCATTGACAAGCCGGACGTGCGCTTCGTCATCCACTACGATATGCCGAAGAGCATCGAAAGCTACCATCAGGAGACCGGACGCGCCGGTCGTGACGGTCAGGAAGGCCACTGCATCGCCTACTACAGCTACAAAGACATTCAGAAGCTCGAGAAATTTATGCAGGGCAAACCTGTTTCCGAGCAGGAAATCAGCCGTCAGCTGCTTGGGGAAGTGGTTTCATACGCCGAATCGAGCCAGTGCAGGCGCAAGCTGCTCCTACACTACTTCGGCGAAGACTACGACCAGCCTAACTGCCACTGCTGCGACAACTGCACCAATCCTAAGCCGGTATTTGACGGACGGGAGTGTATGAGCTTGGTAATCAAGTTGATAAATGTCCTCCCGGAGCATTTCAAGATGGATCATCTGGCAAATATCCTTTCAGGCGAGAGCAATTCGCTGATTAAGTCCTACAAGCACGACAAACTCGAATACTTCGGCGCGGGCAAGGACCACAGCGTGAAGTTCTGGTGCACCGTAATCCACCAGGGCCTCACATCCCACCTGTTGGGAAAGGAAATAGAAACTTACGGACTCATATATGTCACTCCGGAAGGCCAGGAGTTCGTCCGCAATCCTTACGAACTTCAGCTGGTGGAGGACCGCGTTTTCTCTTCTTCCAACGACGACGATGACCAGCCTGACGAAGAGACTGCCGCTGCGATGGCTGCATACAAGGGAGGCGCAGGATCGGGAGACCCTGTGCTGCTTTCAATGCTCAAGGACCTGAGAAAGGACCTTGGACGCAGGCTCAAACTCCAGCCGTGGATTATCTTCTCAGACCCGTCCCTGGAGGATATGGCGATAATGTACCCTGTCACCCTGGACGAGCTGAAGAACTGCCAGGGCGTGGGCGAGGGCAAGGCAAAGAAGTTCGGAACCGAGTTTGTCAACCTCATACGCAAGTATGTGGAAGAAAACGACATCATCCGTCCTGACGACTTCATTGTGAAGTCCGCTCCGAACAAATCCAGCAACAAGCTCTTCATCATCAACAGCATCGACAGGCATATGTCCCTGGAGGACATCGCCCAGGCACGTGAGATGGAAGTCGAAGAGGTTCTGAGCGAGATTGAGGCGATTGTCGCCAGCG
>JAEDLO010000083.1 GCA_016295245.1 Bacteroidales bacterium
GCCCTACAGGTACTTCTGACAGGGGTCACTCGCGCAGGTGAATGACAAAACTTCGCCAAAGACCCGTCAGACACCGCTCGGAGGCGCAACTCAATTTGTCAGTTCAAGGATTTTCTTTAACTTTGATAGACTGACACGTTACCCTATGACACATCTGATATCTATCCTTGTCGCTCTCGCGGCGCCGCTTGTGCTTGGGAAGAGCCCAAAGCCGATGATGGAGATTCTCCAGAGCGAGCAGCGCGCAGGCTATGTCTGCAATCTGGTCGAGTATAACGCAACTCCTTCCGAGAGAGTCCGCGCCTATCTGCTCGTTCCCGACGGTGCCGGCCGCAATGACCGCCGCCCGGGCATAGTGATGCTCCACGACCACGGTGCCCGCTTCGACATCGGCAAGGAGAAACTCGTCCGCCCGCTCCCGACTGCGCCCGAGCACGTCCGCCTCTCCTCGCAACAGTGGATCCGGGACAACTTCGACGGCGTATGGTTTGCCGACTCGCTCGCGTCCCTGGGCTATGTGGTAATCGTCCCGGATATGCTCTATTGGGGCTCGAGAAGCAGCGAAGCCTGCCGCAAATGGTCCAGGGTACACTTCGGCCTCGAAGAGGGTGACGAGAAGCAGCTCAAGAATCTGGTCTATGAAGGACAGAGGGCCGTGTACGACAGTCTTCAGAGGCAGGGCATAGTCTGGGCGGAGCAGACCCTTCGTGAAGATGCGGCGGCGGCACGCCTTCTGGGCAGCCTGGACTGCGTCCGTAAAGACAGGATAGGCTGCTTCGGCTGGTCAATGGGTGCCCACAGGGCCTGGCTGCTGGGCGCCTTCTGCAAGGAAGTCAAGACTGGGGTTGCCCTTTGCTGGATGACCCTCAAGAGTACTGTAAAACTCCCTTACAAGGCCTCAGACTATTCTATGCTCATCCCGCAGCTGCGTGACTCTTATGACTTTCCCGACATCGCCGCCTGGCTTGCCCCTAAGCCTTTCTTCTTTCTCAATGGCTTGCAGGACAAGCTCTTCCCCGTATGGTCCGTATCTTCGGCCTTCGCCACTATGCGCGAATATTACAAACTCAGAGGCTCTGAAGACAAATTGAGGACCGCCTTTTTCGACGGTCCCCATCATTGTGGCCTGGAAGTCCAGGCGATGATAGTTTCTTATCTGGAAGAACAGCTCCCTATGAGAGGGCGCTGATGGCCCATCGGTCCACGTCCTTGATGTTGACGATAGGCTCGATGGCAATCCTCGCGGTCCTGCCGATGCGATCGTGAAGAGCCTTCATCTCGGAGACACGGGCTTCGTTTTCCTTCTTGATTACAGGCTTCATTCCGGCCTCCTTGAGGATGAGATTGCTCTTTGCGGCAATCGACAGCTCAAGGTACTCGGTGATGTAGCATATCATATCGAAATAGACCTCAGGCTCAAAAGACTCCTTGAGACTGATGATGTATTTTCCTGCTTCCGTGCCCGAGAGCTCTCCCTTGCGTATTGATGAGAGCAGCTCGACCTCGTTTCCGATACACTGGTCAACCCAGTCGTGGATGAAGGCCTTGTTCTTCTTGAACAGGGAAGCCTTGCTGTAGAGGAAGTAGGCGATGAGCAGGACGGTCAGAATCACCGGCGGCAGCGGAGCCAGCAGGTGAACGAAGTGGATAAGCACAGTGGCGACGAAAGCGATGGCGTAGCCTAAGCTCTTTGCCTTGGTTGACTTTCCGAAGCGCTCCTGTGAAGCCATAATCATTGCCATTGCCAGGGTTGAGGTACATCCGATATGCATCACGGCAGCCTCAAAGCCCAGGAAGATTGAGTGCCACAAATTGGCTTCTGCCCCCGCCGAGAGGATGAGGATGTTCTCCATCATACCGAAACCTACACCCACGCAGCTTCCGTAGATTGTCGCGTCACCCAGCAGGCCGACCTTGCGGCTGAGTACCAGATACAGTACCACACTGCCTTTGATAAGCTCCTCGACAATGGACTTGAGAAGCTTGCTGCCGTTGGCGCCGGTCAGATGGTAGATGCCCTCGCAAAGAAGGCAGCACGCTATGCCGGCAATAATCAGGGCTATGATCCTTTTAGGCTTGGCCAGCGAGAATGAGTCCATTATCTGCAGGTAAGCCAGGAACAGCAGCAGGGGGACAATAGCGCAAATGTACGACAGCACTATCATTAGATGATGTTGATAATGCTTGAGAAACCGGTGATGTCAAAAACCTCCTTGACCTGGGCCTTCATATTCTTGAGCACAAGCTTGCCACCCTTTGAACCGACACTCTTCTGGAGCATCAGGAACATTCTAAGACCCTGGCTTGAAGTGTATTCCATATTGGTGCAGTCAACTTCGATATCCGGATTAGCGGCCTCCATCAGAGGATTGATGTCCTTGAGAAACTGGTCAGCGTTGGTAGTGTCAAGACGTCCGTTGAGGACAACGTCATACTTGTTTTCGGTTTGAGTAATTTTTACGTCCATATTATTGTTTGATTTATTATGATATTACTTTTGTCATCGTGAAGATGTTGCAGCCGTCCTTGTACTCGTAGCGGACGCTGTCCATCAGTTTCTTGCAGAGGAAGATGCCCAGTCCGCCGATTTTTCTCTCTTCGGCAGAGAGGGTGATGTCCGGATCCTCCTTTGCCAGAGGGTTGAAAGGCTTGCCCGCGTCCCGGAGTGTGATTATAAGGTTGGCACCATTGAGCATAGTGCCTGCCTCCATCCATCCATCACCGTTTTCGTAGGCATATCTGACAATGTTCTCGACTGCTTCCTCGATGGAGAGTCTGATTTTGAAAAGCAGCGAATCATCTTTCGGCATATCAGGAGAAGACATCAGCTTTTCGATGATCTCCCCGCATTTGCCGGCTATGGGGTTGAATCTGATAATCATAATTCCATTGCCTTTTTGAATGTGTCATCTATCTGCAAATATAAGTGATAAAATGCATTGTCTCCAAGTTTTGAGTAGCGTCCCACCAGAGCTTGCACCTGGGTCATCAGATATTGCCTTTCTGTCTCCCATTCGTCCTTTTTCGGGCTGATGCCGTCTTTGCGGCGGGCGAAGTCCAGAAAGGCTTGCTCCAGATTGCAGCTGCCCAGATAGCGCAGCAACTCACCATAGTCATCGATTGCGCCCAACTCGGCCTTGTGCCTGTCGAAGAAGTCGGATGCGAAGCGCATCGCGGTGGCCTTGCGGTTGCAGGCTATGTAGAAGGCACCCGCGCGGGTAGTGTCCACAGGGACGAAGACATCGGGGATGATGCCGCCCTTCTCGATTTTCATGCTGTCGGCGCTGACCATCTCGCCCTCGTTGTAGCGGCGGTACACCTCATACTGGTAATCCTCCGAGTACGGCTTCTGGATGCAGCGGCCCGAAGGGGTGTAGAAGCGCGCGACGGTGATGCGCAGCCCCGATCCGTCCGAGAAGTAGAGAGGCTCCTGGACGAGACCCTTGCCGAACGAACGGCGGCCGAGTATCGTCGCCCTGCCGTTGTCCTGGAGGGCGCCTGCGACAATCTCGCTTGAGGATGCGGAGCCGTCGTTTATCAGCACGGCGAGGCCGATGTCCTGCAGGAAGCCCCTGCCGTCCGCCCTGAAGACCTCCTTCTTGCGGTGGAGACCCTCCATATAGACGATGAGCGAATCTTTCGGCAGGAAGAGGTTCGAGAGTGAGAGCGCCTGATCGAGGAAGCCGCCGACATTGTCCCGAAGGTCGAGCACCATCCTGGTCATTCCGGCGTCGAGCAGCTCCGCGCTGGCGCTGAGCATCTCTTTGTATGTCGTCCTCGAGAACTTCGAGAGGCGCACGTAGCCCGTGGTGTCGTTGACCATAAAGGCGGCGTCAAGCGAATGGGTCGGAATCTTGCCTCGGGTGATTTCGAAAGGAATAACCTCGCGGCCGCGCTTTACGGTGACGACCACCTTGCTGCCGGCCTTGCCCTTGATGCGGCGCACCATACTGTCCTGAGGGAATTTCACCCCCGCGATGACCATCGAATCCACCTTCAGCAGGCGGTCGCCCGGCATCAGGCCTATCTTCTCTGACGGGCCTCCCGGAATCACCTCGATTACCACGGCGGTGTCATTCGGCACGTTGAACTGGATGCCGATGCCGTCGAAGTTGCCGGAGAGCTCCTCCTCGCTCTGTTCGAGGGTTGCGGGCGGCATATAGATTGAGTGCGGGTCGAGTGCGGAAAGGATGGCGACAGCGGCGGCGTCGGTGACTTTCTCCTTGTCGATGCTGTCCACATAGTTCTTCTCCAGACTCTCCAGAATGAGGTTGATCTTCCGCCAGTCGCCCTCGACATTGAGGATCTTCTTGCGGCTGCCCAACTTCTGGACGGTCACGCTCAGCAATATGCCTATCACTATGCCCAGTACGGCTATGAGTACGGATTCCTTCTTCATACTAATCTACTTTTTCGACTTCAATGCCGGCGCGGCTGAGCAGGTCGATGCCGTCGGTGAGGCGGTACTCGTCCCTGTAAACAACCCTCTTGATGCCGGCCTGGATTATGAGCTTGGCGCATTCGAGGCAAGGCGAAGCGGTCACATAAAGGGTTGCGCCCTGCGAGCTGTTGCCTGACTTGGCTACCTTAGTGATGGCATTCGCCTCAGCGTGAAGGACATACGGCTTGGTAGCCCCGCTCTCGTCTTCGCAGATGTTCTCGAAGCCGGAAGGCGTGCCGTTGTAGCCGTCGGAGATAATCATCCTGTCCTTTACGATAAGGGCTCCGACCTGGCGCCTCTTGCAATAGGAGTTGCTTGCCCAAACGCGTGCCATCTCCAGGTACTTGTCGTCGAATCTGTTCATAGCTCTTTAGCTTTTTCTCTGATAAAGATAGCGTTTGATGCTCTTCTTCGGTGTTCTTTCGAAGTCCTCAGGCATAAACTCTATGGTACGGATCTGGGCGTACGAAGGCAGAACCTTGTTGATTTCCGGAAGGGATTCGTTCAGCCTTGCTTCGAGCTCCGATGGGCTGAGTCCGTCGAGTTCGGCCTGATGGTAGTCGGGGAAGATAAGGGCGGTAAGCCCAATCTTGTCTTCAACTACAAGAGAATCAATTACATAAGTAACATTGTTGATTACGGCCTCAAGCTCCTCAGGATAGATGTTCTGGCCCGAAGGACCAAGAATCATACACTTCGAGCGGCCCTTGAGATAGAGGAAACCGTCGCTGTCCATAACGCCCATATCTCCGGTCTTGAACCAACCGTCGTTGGTGAAGCTTGCCTTGGTGGCGTCCTTGTTCTTGTAGTATCCGAGGAAGACGTTCGAACCCTTGACCTGAACCTCGCCCGGTTCCCTCTGAGGGTCCCTTGAATCGATGCGGATTTCGCAGCCTGGCACAGGGATGCCGCAAGAACCCTTGCGGGTCTTCCACCACTTCGCGTAGGTGATGATAGGCGCGCACTCGGTCATACCGTAGCCTACGGTGAACGGGAAATGAATCTTGCGCATAAACTGCTCAACCTCAGGGTTGAAGGCGGCGCCTCCGAGGATAACCTCCTCAAAGCGGCCACCGAAGGCCTCGATGAGGCTGTTGCGTATTTTCTTGAGGATAATCTGGTCAAGGATAGGGATGTGCATAAAGAGCTTTCTGCGGTCCACCTCAGGCTTGACCTTGGATTTGTAAACTTTCTCGATGATGAGAGGAACGGCGATGATGATGTCCGGATGAATCTCGGCGAAGGCCTTCATAATCACCTTCGGGCTCGGAGTCCTGGTCAGGAAGTGAACGTGGGCGCCGATGGTCATCTCGAAGATGAACTCGAACATCAGGCCGTACATATGGGCTGACGGGAGCATTGCAACCACCTCCGACTCGCAGGTCATCTGAGGCTCTGCTACCTCGGAAGCGAAGCAGATATTGGTCCAGATGGCCCTGTAAGGAATCATTACGCCCTTGGAGAAGCCTGAGGTGCCTGAAGTGTAGTTGATGAGCGCCAGCTCTTCCGGACTGTCCTCATAGTAGTTGAGGTGCTCCGGCTTGAATCCGTCCGGAAACTTTTCATTGAAGGTTTTTGTGAGGTTCTCCCTCACCTTGACGGCTTCCTCTCCCTTGGAGTAGATGAAGTTGAGATTATTCATCTGGACGATGACCTCAAGGCCCGGCATCTCGCTCTCCGAAAGGCCTTCCCAAACCACGTCGTCAACAAAGAAAACCTTTGACTCCGAGTGGTTTACAAGATGGTGGATGCTATCCGGCTTGAACTCGTGAAGAATAGGCACAGGGACGGCTCCATAGGTTGTTGCAGCGAGGAAGCACACGCCCCAGTGAGCCTGGTTCCTTGAGCAGAGAGCCACCTTGTCTCCCTTCTTGAGTCCACACTGCTCAAAGGCGATGTGGAGATATTCAATTCTCTCGGCGACTTCGCTGTACTTGAGGGTCACTCCCTGGTAGTTCGACAGGGCATCGCGGTCCCAATTCTCCTTGAAACTCTTTTCAAAAAGCTTGTTTACTGATGTGAATTCCATAACTTGATTCCCTTTTTGGTCCAGACAAGAATGTTTCCCGGCCTGTAAACCAGTAGTTTGCTGCTGGCTGAAGGCAGAACAGGGCGCTGGCCGTCCTCCTTGAGAGCCTCAATCAGCGCCTCGATGTCCTCGCTGCTGCCATATAAATGCCAACCCCTGAAGCAGGCGGTGTGGGAGTCGGTCTTCGGCGCGAAAGCCTTGCCGTAGAGGGCGGCGAGGAAGCCCGGGCGCGTGTTTTCCAGCACCGGGCTGTCGCTTGTCTTGTTGCCGCTCCTGAGGGCTGTGACGGCCTTGCCGTCCCAGCGGATGGTGGCCAGTTCGCGCAGGTCCAGCTCCTTCTCCCAGTCAAGCGGGTTCTTGCCAGTCTGCCGTTTCAAACTTGTCAGATTGTCTTTGTATTTGTTTTTCTTTGTATTTCCGTC
>JAEDLO010000084.1 GCA_016295245.1 Bacteroidales bacterium
CGGTAAACGATGGTATCCTTACCATTGATATACCGAAGGTGAAGGTCACTGAGAAGCAACCTGCCGTAAAGCAGATTGAGGTTCAGTAATCAGGCTTAGTACAGATGCCCGCCCGCCGGAAACGGTGGACGGGTTTTCTATTTTTGGGAATTATGATCTTTTCAATAAAACCACAGCCCATACCTCACAGCCCTCTTTCCGGCCTACAAAACCCAGCTTTTCGGTGGTAGTCGCCTTGACGCTTATGCAAGCGACAGGAGTCCGGGTCACAGCGGCGAGAGTCTCCCTCATCGTAGAGATGAGCGGAGCGAGCTTGGGTGCCTGCAGGGCGATGGTGATGTCGGCATTGGCGATGCAATATCCTTCAGCCTCAACCCTTTCCATCACCTTTTTGAGCAGAAGCTTGCTGTCAACCCCCTTCCACTCATCGCTGGTGTCGGGGAAAAGATGGCCTATGTCACCGAGGGCGAGAGCCCCCAAAAGAGCATCACAAAGGGCGTGGATGGCGACATCGCCATCCGAATGGGCGACAAAACCCCTGTCCGAAGGGACCCTGACACCGCAGAGCCACATTGGCAGACCGTCCGCAATCGCGTGGACATCGTAGCCTTGACCTATCCTGTACATAGCGCTATGCCCTAATGATTTCCACCTGCCCGTCGAGGCCGAGCTTGATTATCTGGGAGGCGCGTCCCGTGCAGTGGGCCGCAATAGCCTTCGGCACCACGTAATCAACGGCGTCACGCACTTCCGGGGCAATATCGTCGAAGGACTCCGGTGAAGGCTCGCCCGAGATGTTGGCCGAGGTGCTCACGAGCGGACGGCGGAAGCGGCGGATGAGTTCGCGGCAGAACATTGCCGAGGACATCCTGCCGGCAACGGGACCCTGCTCGAGTTCCTCCTCATCGACAAAAGGGATGCGGATGCCGACTGAGCCGTCTTCCGCCGTTACATTGTCGGCAAGGTACTGACCCTCCGGGTATATGATGGTCATCGGGCTGTCGTTGACCTCAACCAGGTCGATGGCAATCGAAGGAATCTGCTTCACGTGCTTGGCGACCATATCCAGGTCACAGGCCAGCAGGACGAGGGATTTGGCCTCGCTGCGCTTCTTGATCTTATAGACTTTGGCGACTGCCTCGGGGTTGGTTGCGTCGCAGCCTATGCCCCAGATGGTATCGGTCGGATAAAGGATTACGCCGCCCTCCTTGAGGACGTTGATTGCGTCGTTGATGATTTGCCTGTAGTCCATCAGAATAATCTGTCTTTGTCGAAGAGGATGTGACGGCGCCTCCAGAAGAGGATAAGGAGCCAGCCGAGGAGCATACCGCCGAGGTGGGCGAAGTGGGCAACGCCGTCAACCCAGCCTGAGATACCGGTGAGGAGTTCGATGGCGGCGAAAATGGCAACCATCCACTTGGCGCTCAGGGTCACAGGCGGGAAGAGGAGGGTCATCCTCGACTCCGGGAAGAGCATTGCATAGCCGATGAGCACGCCGTAGATGGCGCCTGAGGCACCCACGGTAGGGGTCAGCCTTATCTGGTTGATGGCAGCGAAAGCGCTTGCAGAGCCTTCAGCGGCCGCCTCCATATACGAGAGCATCTGAAGATGCTGGGTGCCGAGATGGAGTCCGACGGCCCCCAGACCGCATATGAAATAGAAAACAAGGAACTTCTTCCCTCCGATTATCCTCTCCACCACGGAACCGAAGATTACCAGGGTGTACATATTGAAGAGAATATGCCAGAAACCGCCGTGCATAAACATATGGGTGATTACCTGCCACCAGTGGAAATATGGTGAGCTCGGATAGAAGAGGGCGAAGGTACTTGTCATCAGATGTCTGTTGACAAGGGTGAAAACAAAGATGATAACGTTGATTATCAAGAGGTTGCGGGTTACTTTCGGGATATTTGAAAGGAAGCCGCCGCCTGAGTTGTTGTCGTTTCCGTAGTAGTAATATGACATAATTTAGAATCGTTTGTCGAGTTCGTCCAAAGTAATGATGCTGACAATCTTATGTCCGTCAGATGTAAACTCGGCGTTGTCACATGCAAAAAGCGTGTCAATGAGCTGCTGCGCCTCGAGCTGCGAGCCCGGCCTTTCGGGGCCTGAGCAGCCTGCAAGGGCGATTTTCTCAGCCATTCGCTGCTTCATCAGTTCCGGCAGAACTTTGCCTGACTCTGACAAAATGGCGCTGAGTTCCTCTACCAGGCGGGCAGGGTCAGTGCAGGAGTCGCTGAAGCCCTGGGGTACGCCGCTGATTGTGACGCTGTCGCCTTCGATGCTCAGCTGGAAGCCTATGCGCTCGAGCAGGGCGGCATTCTGCTCAAAGAGCAGCGCCCCCTGGACACCCACCTGTACAGGGGAGGTAAAGAGCAGGGCTTGCGTTGTGACGACTTCGTCCGACAGGGAGCGGAGCGTCTGTTCGTATAGGATGCGCTGTCGGGCGCGGCGGATGTTGACCAGCATCATCCCGGATGCGGACGGAGTGACAATGTACTTGCCGACCACAATCATCGTGCGCCTTACGCTCAGGCCTTCCTGCTCGAAAAGCTTGCCGTAGTCCTGGCTTGAGGCCACAAAGCCGCGGGTTGCGTAAGAGCCCTGCGGGGCAGCGAGAGGAGTGCGGGGTATTTCGACGCCACCGGAAGGAGTGGTGTCAAAGGGATTGTAATCCGGGTCGATTTCGTGTTCGGGCATCGAGACGGGACCGCGGTACTCCTCAAAGCTGCTGCCCAGCTGGGGGAGCTGCGGGCCGGTTTCGAAATCCAGGGAAGCGCCGAAACTGTTGCGCCCGATGGTCTCCCTGACGGAGGCCATCAGGACCTGGAAAAGCAGGCTGTCGTCCTCGAACTTGACTTCTGTCTTGGTCGGGTGGATATTGATGTCGACCGACTGCGGGTCCATCTCAAGGAAGATGAAATAGGACGGGGTCAGTCCGTCAGGGATTATCTCCTCATAGGCAGTCATCACGGCTTTGTGGAGATAAGGGCTTCTGAAATAGCGTCCGTTGACGAAGAAGAACTGGTTGCCGAGGGTCTTGCGCGCTGCCTGAGGACGGCCGATATAGCCGTGTATCTTGACGAGCGAAGTCTCGGTGTCGATATCTACAAGATCTCCTACAACGTTTCCGCCGAGGAGGTCCAGAAGTCTGAATTTGAGGGATTTGGCCGGCTTGAGCTGAAACAGGTCGCGTCCGTTGGAGCTGAGGCTGAAGGCTATCTCAGGCCGGGTGAGGGCTACGCGGGTGAACTCTTCGATGATGTGCTTGAGCTCGACATTGTCGGATTTGAGGAACTTGCGCCTTGCAGGGGTGTTGCAGAAGAGGTTGCGCACCTGAAAGTTGGATCCCTTAGGGCAGGCGACGGACGCGGTGCGGGTCTGGCCGTTGAGTCCGAGCTTGACCTCGACCCCCGTGCTGTCTTTTTCGCGGCGGGTCTTGAGGCTCACCTCGCTGACTGCGGCAATACTGGCAAGCGCCTCCCCGCGGAAGCCGTAACTGAGGATGGAATTAAGGTCTTCGGCCTCGGCAATCTTGGATGTTGCGTGGCGCTCGAAGCACAGGACTGCATCCGAAGGACTCATTCCGCAGCCGTCATCAATCACCTGAATCAGGGTACGTCCGGCATCGGCGATAATGACGCTGACTTTGGTGGACTGCGCATCAACTGCGTTCTCCATCAATTCCTTAACCACGGAAGAAGGCCTCTGGACGACCTCTCCGGCTGCAATCATATTTGCCAGCTGGGCAGGCAGAACCTTGAGAACACCCATCGTCTAAAGCATCGAATAGAACTTCGCGATGAAATAGAGCACGACGAAAATCAGAATGAGCGTAATGATGCCGATTATCGTCTGGGCGCGGCGCATAGGGGTTCTCGTGCGCTGGTAGTTACCGTCACGGAAAGAGCCCTTGATGTAGGATCCGGGCACGTATGTGCCGTCTTTCTTTTCCTTGTCGACAGAGCCGTCAACGGCGCCGAACTTGCGCTTGCGCTCCTCTTCTTCGGGATTGTAATAAATCGGCTTGTAGTTGAAAACGCGGTGCTCATTGTCACCGAACATATTGAAATAACCCATAGACTGCAAAATTAAGCATTTTTCAGGATTTCAAGATATACGGCCGTGGTGGCCACCAGGGCAGCGCTTTCCGTGCGCAGGCGCGACTCCCCAAGGTGAATGCTCTTCCAGCCCTTCGATAGGGCAAGCTCCACCTCCGAAGGGGAGAAATCCCCCTCAGGGCCTATCAGGATGCAGATTTCCCCGCCGCGTGCACCTTCAAGCGCGGAGGACACCCCCTCGCGCGGGAGGCTTTCAAGCTCGTGGCAGTGGCATATGAGCTTCAATGCCCCTTCCGGCGCCCCTTCGATGAACTCGCTTACGCTGCAGGCGGGCAGAATCCGGGGCACGGCGCCCTTGAGGGACTGCTTGGCGGCGGAGAGGACTATGCGCTCGAGGCGCTCGGTCTTGACCACACGGCGCTCGCTCCTCTCCCCGATGACGGGGACAATGCTGTCCACGCCGATTTCGGTGGCCTTCTCAGCGAACCACTCGTAGCGGTCCATATTCTTTGTCGGGCAGACCGCCATCGTCAGGCGGTAAGGGTGGGCGCCGAACGAGGGCTGGACGCTCTCAATCCGCGCCACGGCCTGCTTGGGATCAGCCTCCAGCAGGGTGCAGGTGTAGAGCGAGCCGTTGCCGTCGATGATGCTCAGGCTGTCCCCCGCGCGGTGGCGGAGCACCTTCACGCAGTGTCCCGATTCTTCACGGTCCAGCCTTACCAGGGAGCCCTCTATGTTGTTTGACCAGAAAAGTTCCATTTATCTGAAAAGAGCCTTTACAAGCGACGGAATATCCGCCACTTTTACTATCCTGATGCCTTCCGGTGGGTTTTCCACAGACGAGAAGGACGAGATATAGATGGTTTTGAAGCCAAGTCGCGCGGCCTCCTGGATGCGCCTGTCGGTCTGGTTGACAGGGCGGATTTCGCCGCTCAGGCCCACCTCGGCGGCGAAACACAGGTCGGGCGGAATGCAGAGGTCGAAGTTGGAGGAGAGCACTGCGCAGACCACCGCCAGGTCGCAGGACGGGTCGTTGACCCTCAGGCCTCCCGCCATATTCAGGAAGACATCCTTGGCGCTCAGGTGGAAGCCTGCGCGTTTCTCCAGCACGGCGAGCAGCATATTCAGGCGCCTGACATCGCAGCCCGTGGCGCTTCTCTGGGCTGTGCCGTAAACGGCCGAGCTGACAAGGGCCTGCACCTCGAAGAGCAGGGGGCGGGTGCCGTCAAGCGTGGATGCCACGGCGATGCCGCTCAGGCCATCCCCGTGCATAGGGATGAGCATCTGCGAAGGGTTGGCGACCTCCCGCAGGCCGTTTCCGGTCATCTCAAAGACCGCCAGCTCGCTGGTGGAGCCGAAGCGGTTCTTGATGCTGCGCAGTATCCTGTAGGCGCCTCGGTTCTCGCCCTCGAACTGCAGGACGACGTCCACGATGTGCTCGAGTATCTTCGGGCCGGCGATGTAGCCGTCCTTGGTGATGTGGCCGATGAGAATGACTGGCACCCCGCTCTGCTTTGCGAAGCGCAGAAGGCAGGCGGCGACTTCCTTTATCTGGCTGACCGAGCCGGGGGCCGACTCGACATTGGAGGAGAACATCGTCTGGACAGAGTCCACTATCATCAGGTCAGGGCGCATCTTGGAAGCCGCCTCGATGATGTCCTCGATGCAGGTCTCGCAGAAGATGAAGCAGTCTTCGGTATTGCTGCCCAGCCTGTTGGCACGCATCTTGACCTGGGCGGCGCTTTCCTCGCCGGTCACGTAAAGGGTTTTCAGACCCTTGGCGCACAGGGGTATCTGGAGGCTGAGAGTGGATTTGCCTATGCCCGGTTCGCCGCCGATGAGCACGAGCGAGCCCGGCACGATGCCGCCTCCCAGCAGCCTGTCCACCTCGGTCATTCCGAGGGAAGATCGCTCACCCGAAATGCAGCTGATGCCGCTCAGGGCCTCGGGGCTGCGACGCTCGGAGACAGCTGTCCCCGAACTGCGGGACGCGTTTCCCTTCGGGGCCGCGGGGGCCTCGACCATCGTGTTCCATTCGCCACAGGCGGGGCAGCGCCCCATCCATTTCGCGCTCTCGTTGCCGCAGGAACTGCAGTACCAAAGCGTCTTGGTCTTTGATGCCATTTATCTGTAAATCAATTATTTGTTTCGCGGAAGCTCGAATACTTCCATATCTTTCAGGGCGCCGTCCTCTATCTTGAAGCGCAGGGCGGTGCGGACTACGTGCCAGCCCTGGATGCCGGCGGCTCCGGGGTTGATGTACATCATATCGCGGGAGGTGTCGCGCATCACCTTGAGGATGTGGGAGTGGCCGCAGATGAAGATGTCGGGCTTGTAGTTGTCGATGAGGGCGTGGGCGCGCAGGTCATAGTGGCCGGGGCTGCCGCCGATATGGGTCATCAACACCTTGAGCCCCTGCAGTTCGAGATACTGGTGCGAAGGGTATTCGCTGCGGATGTCCTGGCCGTCGCAGTTGCCGCTCACGCCGACAAGGGGTTTGAACTCCCGGATGGAGTCGGCAAAACTCAGGCCTCCCCCGAAGTCGCCGGCGTGCCATATCACGTCGACAGGCTCGAAGAAAGCCTTGAAGCCGGCGCTGAACACGCCGTGGGTGTCGCTGATCAGCCCGATGTACATAGGAAACTAGGCGTTCTCGGCGAGATGCTTCTCCCAGGCCCAGGCGGCCTGCAGGGTCTGCTCGATACTGCGCTCAGCCTTCCAGCCGAGTTCGTTGTTGGCCAGGGTAGGGTCGGCCCAGAT
>JAEDLO010000013.1 GCA_016295245.1 Bacteroidales bacterium
TCGCTGATCTTGGTGAGCATATCGGCCTTGTTGACCATATACGGCACCTCGGTGACGACGATGGTCTCGCGACCGTTGTCGGCCTCTTCAATTTCGGCCTTGGCTCGGATCACGACCTTGCCGCGGCCGGTGGTGTAGGCGTCGATGATGCCCTGACGGCCCATAATGATGCCGCCGGTAGGGAAATCCGGGCCCTTGATATGCTGCATCAGCTCTTCTACGCTGATGTCAGGGTTGTCGATATATGCGCAGATAGCATCGCAGCACTCCGAAAGGTTGTGCGGAGCCATATTGGTGGCCATACCCACGGCGATGCCGGAAGAACCGTTGAGCAGAAGCAGCGGGGCCTTGGTCGGCAGAACTGTCGGCTCCTGGAGGGAGTCGTCGAAGTTCAGGGCCATATCCACCGTGTTCTTGTCAAGGTCTCCGAGTATCTCCTCGGAAAGTTTTTCGAGCTTTGCCTCGGTGTATCGCATCGCAGCCACAGGGTCGCCGTCCATTGAACCGAAGTTACCCTGACCGTAAACGAGCGGGTACCTCTGGTTCCAGTTCTGGGCAAGACGGGCCATTGCGTCATATACGCTGGCGTCTCCGTGCGGATGGTACTTACCGAGTACCTCTCCGACGATACGGGCGCTCTTCTTGGTCTGGCCGCCATAGCTCAAGCCAAGGCCGTCCATTCCGTACAGCACGCGCCTCTGGACCGGCTTGAGACCGTCACGCGCGTCAGGGAGCGCCCTGGACACGATTACCGACATCGAATAGTCGATGTAGGCCGTACGCATCTCGTGGTCAATCTCGACCGGTTCGATGATTCCGGTCTTCACCTCCTGGATTTCTTCAGGATTCATTACCTCACTATCCATAAAAAACTATAAATTCATCTATGCAATTAACTCACAAAGTTAACAAAATTATTGATTTTTTCCTACTTTTGTCCCTATGAGACCGAAGTTTTCCAAAGAGCTCTGTACCGTGCTCGAATTCGCCCACCAGGAGGCGATGCGCACCGGATGCTACGGCATAGGTGAGGCGCATCTGCTTCTGGCGATACTGCGCAGCCACGGCTCGGACGCCCTGCGGGCCATCGAGGGCTGCGGCTTGGACAAGGAAGCGCTCAAGGAGGCTGCGGACAAACTCATCTTCAACGACAAACCCATACCCTTAGACAATGCCCCGATGGTCCGCCCTACGAAAAGGGCCGAGGGCGTGATTGCCCTTGCGGGCTATGAAGCTCTGCGCCACGGCACTTCAAGCGTAAGCTCTTCGCACCTGCTGCTTGCACTCTGCCGCCGGATTGACGGTCAGGCCAGTCCCCTGCTTTATGAGGCAGGGGCCGATTACGACAGGCTCGAGGCCTACTTGCGCACGCACGGGATGCTCAACAGCCCTTGCAGCGTCGCTTCCGTCAATATGGAAACGATCCTGGGATCGCTGGGAGAGCAACTCACCGCTCTTTTCGGAGCGTCAAGGGACAAAACGAACTTTCTGTCATGAAATTTTTCCTTATGTTGTTTAGCGCACTCGCCTGCGCCCTTTCGCAGGCCCCCGCCGGCATTGCCGCCGAGAAGGCAGCAGAACCGGAAGGCACTTATCTGTATGCACGCCACGACGGTCAGGACTTATTCCTGGACCTTTACCACAGCCCGAAGCACAGTCCCGAGAAGCCGACTCTGATCTACATTTTCGGAGGCGGATTCAAGGACGGCGCCCGTGACAGGCAGGCCCACAGAGTCTGGTTCAACGACATGCTCGAGTTGGGTTACAATGTCGTTTCGATAGACTACCGTCTTGGACTCAAGGATGCAAGCGACGCGGGAGTGAACAAGAAATTCATCCGGCAGCTGGAGAACGCCATAGATCTCGCGGTCGAGGACCTTTTCAGCGCCACGCTCTTTCTCATTGAGAACAGCGACGAGCTGAACATCGATGCCGACAACCTGGTGCTTGCCGGAGCTTCCGCGGGCGCAATCACCGCCCTCCAGGCCGAATGGTACATCTCGAACTCCTCCCCGAAGGCTTCCATCCTTCCAAGGGGGTTCAATTACAGCGGCGTGATGGCCTTCTCCGGTGCGGTCTTCTCCCGCAAAGGAAAGGTGCGCTTCGGAACCAATATGTGCCCTACAGCCCTCTTCCACGGCACCGCAGACACTATGGTCCCTTACGACAAGATTTCCTTCCTGCGCCTGCATTTCGACGGATCGAACCAGCTGGCAAAGCAGCTGGTCAAAGATGGCAAGGCCTTCAGGATTTACCGCTACACCGGCAACGGCCACGAAATCTCCGTTGCGATGCCGCACATAATGGACCAGATTCTGCCTTTCCTTGAGGAAGACGTAATAAAGAAAGCCGGCAGCAGCGTTGACGCCACTGTCGACAATCCCGACATCCCCGTCCCTGACTGGGCGATGGATGATTATAAGAGTCTGTATTAGTCCAGGGAAGCAAGCGTATCCAGACACAGGCGGCAAAGTTCCTCGACGCGAGGTTTGTAGTCCGTGTTGGCGGCTTTGAGGTAGCGGTGGGCGATGGCGCAGCAGACGGTAGCGGCATTGTGGCCCAGATGGGCGGCAAGACCGGCGATTGCCGAGCCTTCCATCTCGATGTTGGTGATCTTGTATCCCCCGTGCTCGAAACTGATGAAATTCTCTATCATATCAGGCATTGCGAGCGGAAGCCTCACCACCCTGCCCTGAGGGCCGTAGAAGCCTGAGGCGGAGATGGTCATACCCTTGACCGTCTTGTCGGCAAAGGCATTGATGATGCGGTCTGAAGCCTTTGCGAAATACGGATCCGGCAAATGCCTGTTCCAATCCATATGGCTCTTGAAATGCTCCTCGAAGTCGAGAAGGGAAACCTTGTCCCTGTCGGCATACCAGTTGAGGAGGCCGTCGCAACCGATTGAGATGTGCGAGAGGATAAAGGCTCCCAGAGGAATGTCCTTCTGGATGCAGCCACAGGTGCCGATGCGGAGGATATCGAGGGCCTTGTGCTCGGGCTTGACCTCGCGGGTCTGGAAATCCACGTTGGCCAGGGCGTCGAGCTCGGTCATCACGATGTCAATGTTGTCAGTGCCTATACCGGTTGAGAGCACTGTGATGCGACTGCCGTTGTGGAGACCGGTAATCCAGACAAATTCGCGCGAGGCGTTTTCACACTCGATTTCTTCAAACATCGGGCGGAACATATTGACCCTTCCCGGATCACCGACCAGGATCACCTTGTCGGCAAGCTGTTCAGGCCTGATATGGAGATGGAAAACCGATCCGTCTGAATTGATGATGAGTTCTGATGCAGGTATCTTCATAATATTATCTCTTTTTGCGTTTTGCCGACCTCAGACGGTCAGAACTTCTGACCATCAGTTCGTCGGCCATAATGTTTCGTGCTGCGAGAACGTTCAGAATGACCGAGATTACCGGAATCACGGCAGTCATATTGAAGATCAGCGAGCTGTCCGCAGTAAAGAAATCCACTGCTATCCAGACCTGGAAGGCAAAGGAAATGAGGGCCGCGAGCACCGCTGTCCTGAACTGGAAGATTCTGAACTTGTAGGTGGTGAGGGCCAGCAGGTTGAGAAGCAGGATGATGACCATCAGCACTGCGTAGGGGATGTACGCAGTGTATCTCACGCCGGGCGCCTTGTCAAAGAAGAACATCAGTCCGCTCAGGACTGTAGAAAGGAAAAGGTAAAGAGTCTGTATTCTCTGCCACATAATTATCTTGAATTAAAACGGGCAAGCACCGCCTGCTCGTAGGTTTTTGAAATCGGAATCGGAGCTATCGAGTCGAGGCCGAGGTCTATCTGGTAGCCGTCCTTTCCGCTCTTGAGGATATTGACATTCCTGAGATTGACTATGTATTTGCGGTGGCAGCGCACAAGGTCGCTGTCGGCAAAGCTCTCCTCCACTGTCTTGAGACGGCATCTAAGCATATATTTCTTGATTTCAGAGTTACTGTCGCGGTACCATACCTGGATGTAGTTGTCATCCGATTCAATGAAGTAGAGGCTTTCGGAGTTGATGGAAAACTTCAGCACGCCGTTGTTGTCGAAGAGTGTGATGCGCTTCTCTTCGTGCGGTTGGACAGGCACATCGCTGACCACATTGCCGTAGTTCATCACGCGTATGGTGTTGTCCTTGTCCTGAAGGGCGAAATACATACCGCAAACCGCGTGAGGCACGCCTATGCACACGAAGCTGTAAAGCAGCGCATTGAGGAAGGACTTTGAGAAACCGCCTTCGGGCATAGCCACAATACCGCTCTTAGCCCCGTAGATATTGAAGGCTGCATAGAGGAGGGCTACAACAAGTATCTCCGCGGCCACCCAGAAAAAGTAGGCGGCAAACCTGAATCTGCGCATCCTCCGGGAATACATCAGGACCTTGCTCAGCGACAGGAGCAGCACGGCGACCAGCCAGTACAGGACTGTCATTCCGAAAGGCTTAAGACTGGTGAAGCTGAACCAGAGGTTGTCGGAGAAAGGAGCGGCAAGGCACAGGAAAACCAGCGAGCAGAGCACCGTAAAGGCCACTGTCGCAATAAGCTGCTGCTTTCCAAGCAAATATCCCGGAACCTGTTCTCCAAACCTTGACATAATATCTCCGATTGTTATGCAGAACACAAATATAAATAAAAATTCCTAACTTTGTCGGGATGACCAAATCGACTGACTATATGGAAAGAAGAGTAGCCGTTACCGGTCTGGGAGTAGTGTCCTGCATCGGAAACAATATTGAAACATTTTGGAACAATCTCAAGAACGGAGTCTGCGGAATAGATACCATAACAGAATTCCCAACCGAAGACCTTGCCGTAAAAATCGGTGGCAAAATCAAGGATTTCAATCCGGAAGAATACGGTATGGACAAGCCTTTTGTCCGCAAGCAGGACCCGTTCACCATCTTCGGTATGGCAGCCGCCTGGCAGGCAATGCAGGATTCAGGACTTAAAGCTGACGAGAACATCGACGCCCTCCGCCTCGGCACCTATGTCAGCTCCGGCATCGGCGGCTTCGAGACCATTTACCGCGAGGTCGGCAAGATGCTGCAGGACCCTAGCGGTCAGTGGATTTCGCCAAACTTCGTGCCTACTATGATAGGCGATATGTGCGCCGGCCAGATTGCCATCAAGTTCGGAGCGAAGAGTTCCTGCATCAATATCGTGACAGCCTGCGCGACGGCGACCCACTCCCTCGGCGAGGCTTTCAGGGCAGTGAAGTACGGCTTCAGCGACGCCATCATCACAGGCGGCTCCGACCATTGCACCATCCCTATCGGACTTGCCAGCTTCGCCAACTGCAAGGCGCTCACCCGCCAGGAGGATCCCAAGCACGCATCCCTGCCGTTCAACCTCAACCGCGGCGGCTTCGTAATGGCTGACGGCGCGGCAGTGCTCATCCTCGAGGAATGGGAGCACGCCAAGCAGCGCGGCGCCCACATATACGCCGAAATGGTCGGCTACGGCAGCACCTGCGATGCCTACCACGCAACCGCACCGCGTCCGGACGGCAGCACCCAGGCCGAATGTATCCGCATCGCCCTCGAGCAGGCCCTCTTCGACCCGCAGAAGGACAATATGTACATCAATGCCCACGGTACCGGCACCAAGCTCAACGACATCGCCGAGACCACGGCCTACAAGCTTGCGCTCGGGGACTATGCCTACAAGGCCCACATCTCATCGACCAAGTCGATGCACGGCCATATGTTCGGAGCTACCGGAGCAGCAGAGGCGATAGCCACCGTGCTGGCCCTTCAGGAGGGCATCGTACCTCCGACCATCAACCTCGACACGCCGGACCCTGAGTGCGACCTCGACTACACGCCGAACACCGCCGTCAAGGCAGATCTGACCATAGGCATCAGCGACTCCTTCGGCTTCGGCGGACACAACGCCTGCATCGCATTCAGAAAGGCAGAATAAAAAAAATCTTCACCGGGGTCTTGACTCGTACCCGAGGGCAATGTCTATATTTGCGTCCTGAACCAAAGCAAAGCAAATATGGACCGGAGAATCAATGACAGAATCATCATCGAAAATGCCCACACGAACAAGCTCAAGAACGTCAGCCTGGAGATTCCCAAACACGAAATCGTCGTTTTCAGCGGCGTGAGCGGAAGCGGGAAGTCTTCCCTGCTGTTCGACACCATCTATACCGAGGCGCAACGGCAGCTGATCGAGACCTTCAGCTCCTTTGCCCGCGCGAGGCTGCCGAAGCTCTCGCGCCCTGACGTCGAGCAGATAAAAAACCTCTCCACCCCTATCGTCATCGACCAGAAGAAGATGGGAAGCAACCTGCGCAGCACGGTGGGCACCGCCACCGAGCTGGCTACTTATATCCGCCTGCTCTACTCCAGGATCGGGCAACCTTTCCTCAACCTGCCGTCCTTCGCCTTCTCTTTCAACCATCCTGAAGGAATGTGCCCGCGCTGCCACGGTCTGGGCAAGGTTATCCACATTGACGAGGAGTCTTTCCTTGACAAGGAAAAGTCCCTGCGGGAAGGTGCGATCCTGCACCCCAGCTACAAGCACAATTCATATATGCTCAAAGAACTGCTTCACTATGGAATCTTCGACTGCGACAAGCCTCTCAGGGACTGGAGTCGCGAAGAGCTGGACAAACTTCTGTACAGCGGGCCGATTGAACTCAGCAAGGAACAGACAGGGCTGACCTACAAGCGTTTCCACGAGGGCATCATCACCAAGCTCGAGCGTGCCGCAGTGGAAAAGGGCGAGGACAGCAAGGAGGAGGAAGAGCAGTCGGCGCGCGACCGTTTCCTCGTTTACACGACCTGCCCGGATTGCGGCGGGTCAAGAATCAACACCCGCGCCCGAAGCGTGAAGATAAACGGAGTGGGCATAGACGAGGCCTTCAGGATGGAGGCCTGTCAGTTGCTTGATTTTATGCGCGGAGTCAAGGACCCTGCGGGCATCAGCGAGCCGCTGATACGCAAAATAGTTTACAGCCTCGAGCAGCTCGTTCGCATCGGCGTGCCCTACCTTAGCCTCGAAAGGCCTGTATCCACCCTCTCGGGCGGCGAAAGCCAGAGGGTCAAGATGGCAAGGCAGCTGGACTGCGACCTTACAGACCTGCTTTATGTGCTCGACGAGCCGAGCATCGGCCTGCATCCGCGCGACACCGGGAAGCTGGTGGAACTCTTCCGCGAACTCCGCGACAAGGGCAACAGCGTCTTCGTGGTCGAGCACGACCCCGATATCATCCGCAGCGCCAGCTGGGTTGTGGATATGGGGCCGCAGGCGGGAAGCAAAGGCGGCGAGGTGGTGTACAACGGGCCTGTGGACGGCCTTCTTGAAGCCGAGGGGCTTACCGCATCGCAGCTTCGCAAGCGGCTTGCAGGCAACTCGTTCAGCAGGCCAAGGCCCTGGAAGGAGAGCTTCCTGATAGAGAACGCCAGCGTCAACAACCTCAAGAACCTGACAGTCCGCATACCTAAGGGGGTGCTTACCTGCGTGACGGGAGTTTCGGGCTGCGGCAAGAGCAGCCTGGTACACAACTGCTTCGTGGCGGCTCATCCACATTCCTGCGTAATCGACCAGAGCCCGATAGGAAGGACTTCGCGCGGCAACATCGTTTCTTATATGGGAGTGTTCAACCACATACGCAAGCTTTTCGCCGATGCAAGCGGACGCGATCAGTCACTCTTCTCATTCAATGCCGCCGGGGCCTGCCCGAAATGCGAGGGAAGGGGTTTCCTGAGCTACGAGATGGCTTTCCTGGATGCCGTGCGAACCAAATGCGACGAGTGCGGCGGAAGGCGCTACAACAGGCAGGCCCTAGGCTGCAGATACAAGGGCAGGGACATCTCTCAGGTGCTTGACCTGACGGTCAAAGAGGCCATCAGTTTCTTCAGCGACACGCCGGCCATACTCCGCCACATCGAGATACTTCAGGAAGTGGGTCTTGGCTATCTTACTCTCGGACAGTCGCTCAGTTCGCTCTCGGGAGGTGAAAGCCAGAGGCTCAAGATCGCCACGGTCCTCAAGCAAAAGGGAGGAATCTATGTGATGGACGAGCCGACTACAGGCCTGCATATGAATGACATAGACAAGTTCATAAGCATACTCGACAGGCTTGTGGACGCGGGCAACACGGTCGTGGTGATAGAACACAACCCGGATATCATCCGCCACGCGGACTGGATGATAGACCTCGGCCCCGAAGGAGGGGCGAAGGGAGGCGAGATACTGTTTGAGGGAAGACCTCAGGATGCGGCGCAAAACCCCGCATCCATCACAGGTCGTTATCTTTAGAGACTATCTCAGGGAATACTCCCTGCCGTACTTGAGCTGCTGTTCAAGGAAGCTTTCGGCATACTCGAGACGGTAGTCCACGACTTCGCCGTTCTTGACTACAGGCACGATGTCCGGATTGACAAATCCGCCGTAAGGCTTGAGTTCAAGGGCGGCGTATCTATCGAGTACCTCTTTGTGGAGCTGAGGGTCGATATTGACCGCATAGGTCTCGACAAGGGCCTTGCCCGCCTGGTAGTCACCCTCGCTCTTAATCCTCTGGACCTCTGCCAGAAGTTCTCCGAACAGACCACGAAGAGCCTCGAAATCGTTGACCACGAAATAGCTCTTGCCGTCACGGACCTTTTTCTCTATCACATTGTCTGCAAGACCCTTCTCATAGCACCACTGGGCGATGAGCTTGCGGTTCTGCATATGGGCCTCGGTGTTCTTCGCGCCCAGCTCCACCCTTGTGAACTGGGTGAAGAGGCCGTTGCGGATGAAAGAAGAGTACTCTGCCTTGTAGGCATCTTTGTCAGGCATAATTCCAAGTTCCACGAGTTTCGGGTCCGCGGCGTAGTAGAGGCCGAAAAGGTCGGCACGGGTCTCTTCGAGAGCTGAAGAGTATTCGCCCATCGCTGTTGCGGACACGCCCGGAAGAAGCTGGCCGGAGCCGTGGCCGAGGCACTCGTGGAGGTCGGTGTGAATCTCGCTGGCATATGAGCCGTATTTGCGTGCCAACTCCTTCTCCTGCTCATCCCAAGCGAACTCGTCGAGCATATTCTTCGGCGACTCGTTGGCCGCGTAGTCGTAGGCGTGGGTGATGTTCGCGATAGTCACGGACTTGCTGCCGTACTCCTTGCGTATCCAGTCCGCATTTGGCAGGTTGATGCCGATAGGGGTAGAAGGATAGGAGTCGCCGCTGATGCAGGCAACGTTGATCACCTTGGCGGAAACGCCCTTGACCTCAGCTTTCTTGAACTGGCTTGCGACAGGAGAATTGTCCTCGAACCACTGGGCGTTGGCCGAGAGGATTTCGCTGCGGCCGGAAGCCTTGTGGTCCTTGATGTTTACATTGCCCTCCCAGGCGCCCTTGCGGCCCAGCGGGTCATTGTAGTCCTCGACAAAGCCGTTGACGAAGTCCACCGTGCCCTCAAGTTCCTTCACCCACTCGACATTGTATTCGTCCCACTTGCGAAGGTCGCCGCTGCGGTAGTAGTCGACAAGGAGCGAGATGCATTTGCGCTGGCTGTCATTTTCCGCTACGGCGGCAGCCTTCTCGAGCTCCTCGCAGATCTTGCTTATCTGGGCGGAGTAGATGCCGCCCACGCACCACGGCAGCTCGCTTACCTTGCCGTCTTTCTTGACCACCTTGGTGTTGAGGCCGTATGAGACCGGATGCGGGTCGCCGGGAAGTTCTATGCTCTTGTAGTACTCTTCAACTTCCTTGCGGCTGACGCCGTCATAGTAGTTGACTGCCGAGAGCTCGACGATGTCGCCCTCCGACGAGGTAGAGCGCCTCTGAAGGCCGCTGCTGCGGTCATAGACGAAGTCAAGAACGGCCTCGTCCTTCGCGCCCACGGCTTCCATCAGGGAGGCGAAATACTCCCTGCTGCAGGCCGGGAAGAACTTGTCCTCGGCGTAGTGATGGTGAACGCCGTTGGAGAAGAACACTCTCTTGGCATATACCTCAAAGTCCTTGTACTCAGCACATTCCTTATCTCCGGAATAGTTGCTGACTATCTGCTCCAGGACTCTTCTGAGAGCCAGGTTGCCTTCGCAGTTCTGGTCCCAGTAGATGTCTCGGCCCCACTTTGCGGCCTCGGCGAGATGATAGACATATTCTTTCTGACGCAGACTCAGGTCCTCCCATCCCGGTACGGTATAACGGATGACCTTGATGTCCGCAAACTCGTCGAGCAGGTATTTGAAGCCTTCGACCTTGTCGCCCTGTGAAGCCTGGCCGCAAGACAAAGCGGCAGTTCCCAATCCAAGCATTGCAATCACTTTGAGATATCTGTTCATAATTCAATTTTTAGGCGACAAAGGTAGGCATTATTTTTAATCGTCCCAACTGCCGGAGAGATCAGGAGTACCGCGGCGCCAGTTGAATACCGACTGGGAGATATTGATGATGTAGTCGCCCATCTTCTCCAGAGCTTCGACCAGAGAGAGGAAGAAGACGACTTCGAAATACTTCTCACCTTCTTTATCGAGATTCTCTATCTGGCTGTCGCGCAGCTTGTCACGAAGTCTGTTGAGACTGATTTCAGCGTCGATGGCATTGTCGATGTCGCGAATTGTGGCTGAGTTCTTGAGATTGTACTCCATCGCGTCATAGGCGTGTTCGACAAGGGTAATCATCTCATATATGCCGTCCTCGTGCTCCTTGCTGAGTTTCTGACCGTGCTGGATTGCCCTGTCGATGAGCCTGCTGATGGCGTCGCCGCTGTCTCCCAGGGACTCAAGTTCGCCCACTATCCTGTAGAGGGATTTGATCTGGAGCTTGGTGTCGTCGCTGAGGTGGTCGCGACTTACCTTATTGAGGAAGTTGACGACCTCAAATTCTATGCGATCCGAAATCTCCTCATACTTGACAAGTTTCTCCTTCCAAGGACGGAAAGCCCCTTCGTTTCCGGAATTCTCCACCGCCATCTTGATGTGCTCAAGACCCTTGTGCATCACAGAGCCGAAATGAAGGACCTCCTTCTCGGCCTCCGCTACCGCAAGTTCCGGAGTCGGAATCAGACCGGCATTGATGTACACCAGTTTTTCCGGCCGTTCTTCGCCCTCGCGGTCCTTGATTACGGCGCATACGAACTTCTCGATCATAGGAATGAACCAGATGAGAAGAGTTGTATTTATAAGATTGAAGACCGTATGCAGCATAGAGATGCTGTAGAGCGGAGCCTGTTCTGATGCACCGAGGCCAAGGCAGGAGATGATGAACTGAATGAGCGAAAGGAAAGGCCTGAAGAGGATGATTGCCCAGATTACACCGAAAATATTGAATACCGTATGGGCGAGGGCGGCGCGTCTGGCGTTGGGATTGCCGACCGAAGCCGCGATGTTGGCGGTTATGGTGGTACCGATGTTCTCACCGAGGACCATCGCGGCCGCCATATCAAATTGAATCCAACCCATATTCAGGAAAATGAGGGTCAGGGCCACAGTGGCGCTGGATGACTGGAGTATCAGGGTGAGCACCGAGCCGACAAGGACGAAAAGCAGCACTGAGAGGGCGCCGTGGCCAGACCAGCTCTGGAGGAACTGGAGCACTTCCGGGCTGGACTGAAGGTCAGGCACGGAGTTCTTCATAAACGAAAGGCCGAGGAACAGGAGGCTGAAGCCCACCACGAATTCACTTATGTCGCGCCAGCGTCCCTTCTTGGAAACGCTCAGAATGAAGCCAAGAGCCATAAGAGGCACTGCAAGTATGGAGACGTCCGCCTTGAAGCCGAACAGGGCGATGATCCAGGCCGTAAAGGTCGTACCGATGTTGGCACCCATAATGACGCTGATAGCCTGGGTGAGGGTAAGAAGGCCGGCGTTCACGAAGCCCACCACCATCACGGTTGTGGCGCTGGAGGACTGGATGACGGCAGTCACGCCCATACCTGTCACTACACCTTTTACAGGATTGGAAGTAATCGACGAAAGGAATTTTCTGAGGCCTGAACCGGCCGCCTTCTGAAGACCCGAACTCATCAGATTCATTCCGTAGAGGAAGAGCCCCAAGGCTCCTATCAGAGTTAAAATACTTAATACCATTTTTAAATCTTATTTTTCGTCGCAAAATTGCATATTCCTCATTTACTGTCAAAGACGTCGAAGACGAATTAACAAATACTTAACACGGCACTGACGCCCGATTTGAAAGAAATCATACCTTTGCAGTGAAAACAAAAACAGAGATGACTGAAATTCTTGTAATAGAAGATGAAGCGGACCTTCGCGAAATGATATGTTTCAACCTTGAGACGGAAGGCTACAGCGTCAAGTCCGCCGCAAGCGCCGAAGACGGACTCGGGCTGGCAGGCGACTCGACCTCGCTGATTCTCCTCGACGTGATGCTCCCCGGGATGAGCGGGCTGGAAATGGCTTCAATGCTGCGCGGCACTATGGGCAACAACACCCCCATAATCTTCCTGACCGCCCTCGGCACAGAGAGCGACCTGCTGAACGGATTCCGCAGCGGCGGTGACGACTATATCACCAAGCCTTTCTCCTACAACGAGCTTTTTGCCCGCATAGCCGCCGTCTTGAGGCGCAGCAGACCGGAAAACGCCGAGAACGAAGTCATCGACCTCGGAAGGCTTAAAATCTACCCCGACAAGGGGCTGGCGCTGCTCGACGGCAAGGAAATCATTTTCTCGCGCAAGGAATTCGACCTGCTGACACTGCTCGCGCGCAACCGTGGCAATTACCTCTCCCGCTCAGCCATCATCGACATCCTCTGGAAGGATGCGCCCTACGTGATAGACCGTACCATCGACGTGCACATCGCCCGCATCAGGGCGAAACTCGGCCCGCTTCACGACCTGATCAGAAATAAAACCGGCTTCGGATACTATATCTCCATTTAACAATGACTTACGGAAACAAACGCATCTTCTCCAGCGCAAGCGTCATCATCCTGTTTGCGCTCGCGGCTCTCGCAATCGCAGTATTGAGCGAAGACAAGAACAAGAAGGCCATCCTTGCCGCAAGGATGGAGGTCTTCTGTGACCTCGCATACAACAGCCTCAACGGGGAGCTTCCTTCACTGCCAGAGAATATTGAAATCAGCATAATCCAGCCTGACGGCACGGTCATTTTCGACTCCAGGACCGAAGCTGTCGCGATGGAGAATCACCGCAACAGGCCCGAGGTGTCAAAAGCCATCACAAAGGGCTCGGCCTACGCCATCCGCCGCTCTTCAACTTCTGACACCAGATACTTCTACTACGCAAAGAGCTACGGGGATAGGGTGGTCCGCTGCGCCAGACCCTTCGAGGTCGATCTCCAGAAATTTTTCAAAGCCGACCCGCTGCTCATCATAAGCCTCACCCTGCTGCTGAGTCTCTCGCTCATAGTAACCATCCTGCTCTCAAGACATTTCGAGAAGGAAGAAAAGGCCGCGGCAGAATCTCAGAGAAGACAGCTCAAGCACGAGATGACAGGCAATATCTCCCACGAGCTCAAGACCCCGATAAGCTGTATGAGGAGCTACCTGGAAACCATAATCAACCATCCTGAGCTGGACAATGAAAAAAAGGACCTGTTCATCGAGAGGTCCTATCTCCAGAGCCTCAGACTCAGCGATATGATACGCGACATCACCCTGATTACCAAGCTTGAAGAGGCGCCTGAGCTGTTCAAGATAGAGGCAATCAACATAAAGCTCGTCTTCGAAGAGGTCTGTGACGAACTCGAGGACCAGATTTCAAAGGCTCAGATGAGCGTGACGAACCTGCTTCCGCCGGTCTGCATCAGAGGGAACTACCAACTCCTTTACTCTATCTTCAGAAACCTTGTCGAGAACAGCGTCAAGTATGCCGGCAAGGGGGCAAAGGCGGAGATTATCTGCGACCCGACTTCAGGAAGGTCCTTCGCCTTCGACTATCGTGACAACGGTCCGGGCATTGCAGAAGACCAGCTGGAAAAAATCTTCGAACGCTTCTACAGGCTGCCTTCGGACAGGAGATCGAGCCAGGACGGCTCGGGTCTCGGCCTGTCCATAATCAGAAACGCCGTCATCTTCCACAAGGGAGAGATAACGGCGTATAACGTGGAGGGAGGCGGTCTCGGGTTCCGCTTTACCCTGTCAGATCTTTAGCTTTATTTCAGAAGCTTTTCGCTTCGTGCAATAAAATCTGCGAGTTTCTTGCCCTTGAGCAGGCCGCAGCCCAACAGAGCCAGATCGACTACCTGATTGAGCAGTTCGGTCTGGTTTTCCCTATCTGCCCAGATCTTTCCGATCAGAGGATTCTCCATATTGACGATGATGTTGTAGGACTGAGGCAGAGAACCGTAGAAGTTCATACCTCCACCCATAGCGCTCATCTCACGGTAACGGCGCATAAACTCATTCTGGGTGATGAGGACAGGGGCTGAATTCTCGCCAAGGTTCTGAGGCTCGACCATATAGTCGTTCCCTTCAGGAAGAGCTGACTTGAAGAGTTCATCGAGAGCCTTCTTGTCATCCTCGCTCATCTCAGGCTTTGCCTTTTCCTCCTTGACGATGAGATTGTCAACCGAGTCGCTGTCAACTCGCGCGAAACGGGTGTGCTCCACCTTGCTTTCAAGCAGGTTGACAAAGTGACTGTCAAGCTCGCAGTCCATAAGGAGCACATCATAACCCTTGTTCTTGGCAGCCTCGATGAAGCTGTACTGCTCCTGAGGAAGGGTGGCATAGAGATAAACCACATTCTTATCCTTGTCGGTCTGCTCCGGTTCCACAGCCTTGCGGTAATCTTCGAGACTGAAATACTTGCCTTCCGTGTTCTTCAGCAGGGCGAAGTTCATAGCCCTCTCGCAGAACTTCTCGTCAGAGAGCATACCGTATTCGATAAAGAGCTTGATATTGTCCCATTTCTGCTCGAACTGGTCCCTGTGCTCCTTGAAGATTTCCTCCAGACGGTCTGACACCTTCTTGGTGATGTAGGTGCTGATCTTCTTGACGTTGGAGTCGCTCTGGAGATAGCTTCGGCTGACGTTCAGAGGGATGTCCGGAGAATCAATCACACCGTGAAGCAGGGTAAGGAAGTCCGGAACGATGTTGTCCACGTGCTCGGTGACGAACATCTGGTTGCAGTAGAGCTGAATCTTGTTCTTGTCGATGGACATCCTCTCCTTGATCTTAGGGAAGTAGAGCACGCCGGTGAGGTTGAAAGGATAGTCCACATTGAGGTGGATCCAGAACATCGGCTCCTCTTCCATAGGATAGAGCTCGCGGTAGAACTTCAGGTAGTCCTCGTCCTTGAGCTCTGACGGTGTCCTTGTCCAGATAGGCTCGATGCTGTTGATGATATTGTCCTCCCCGGTCTCGACACTCTTGCCGTCCTTCCACTCGGTCTTCTTGCCGAAGACTACAGGAACAGGCATAAACTTGCAGTATTTGCCGAGCAGCTGGCTGATGCGTGCCTTCTGGGCAAACTCTACGGAGTCGTCGTCGATGTACAGGCTGATGACGGTTCCCCTGTCTGTCTTGTCGCTTGGCTCGAGAGTGTATTCAGGCGAGCCGTCGCAGGTCCAGCGCACTGCCTTGGCGCCTTCAACCCAGCTGAGGGTGTCAATGGTGACCTTCTTCGAGACCATAAAGGCCGAATAGAAGCCGAGGCCGAAGTGGCCGATGATGGAGCCGATCTGGTCCTTGTATTTCTCGAGGAATTCTCCGGCTGAGGAGAAGGCGATCTGGTTGATGTAGCGGTCAACCTCCTCTTCGGTCATACCGATACCGCGGTCGATGATGCGGAGTATCTTTTCATTCTCATCGAGTTCGATGCTGACCTTGATGTCGCCAAGTTCACCCTTGAAGTCTCCGCTGGAAGCGAGAGCCTTCATCTTCTGGCTGGCATCAACTGCGTTTGCCACAAGTTCACGCAGGAAAATCTCGTGGTCTGAATAAAGGAATTGCTTGATGACGGGGAAGATGTTCTCAGTAGTAACACCTATCTTGCCTTTCATTGATTCTGTTGCCATTGTTTATCTGTTTTATGTTTATTCTTACAAAAGCCACAGGGACTGCCGCCCCGCGACAATCCCTGTGAGAATCAAATTATATTCCAAGCGACAGAATGTGACAATTTGTCACTTATTTGTAGATCGGGCCAAAATTTTCGCAGGCACGGAAGTCTGCGCCCTCCTTGTCCATTCCAAAAGCGTTCCAGGCGGCCGGGCGGAAGATGTCCTTATCGGCGATGTTGTGCATACATACAGGGATGCGCAGCATCGAGGCGAGGGTAATGAGGTCGCTGCCGATATGGCCATAGGCGATTGCGCCGTGGTTGGCGCCCCAGTTGTTCATCACGCTGTACACATCCTTGAAAGCATCCTTTGCAGGGTCGAGGCGCGGCGCGAACCAAGTGGTAGGCCAGGTCGGGTCGGTACGCTTGTCAAGGATGTCGTGCACGTCCTCAGGCAGGCTCACGCTCCAGCCTTCGGCAAGCTGCAGCACAGGCCCCAGACCTGCGACCATATTGAGTCTGAGCATAGTCATCGGCATACCCTCCCGGGTCACGAAGTGCGAAGAGTAGCCGCCGCCGCGGAAGTAATCGCGGTCCGCAGGCATCCAGCTGGTGGCAGCCAGGCAGGCCTCCACATCGCTCCCGCTCATCTCCCAAGGGGTTTTCATCACAGGCCGGCCCTGGGCATCCTTCATCTCGCCGGTGGCATCAAGAGTGGTCGCGCCCGAATTGATCAGGTGGATGAAGCCACCCGCAGCGGCTCCGCCGGGACGCTTTCCGGTCACGCGCTCTACGGCGTCAGGACTCCAGTAGGTGCGCACGTCGGAGAACATCACGCCGCGGTTGGTCAGCAGGTGGCCGAAGAGCATCGAGATGCCGTTGAGGAAGTCGTTCTCTGTGGCGAGCACTTTGGCTTCACGTATGCCGTTCCAGTCGTAGCTCGAGCACATCAGGGACTCCGGGAAGTCGAAGTTCGGCTTGTAGTCGGTCCACTGGCGCTGGCCCTGCACTCCTCCGCAGATGGCGTTGTGGCCCAGAGCCTCCTCCTTGTAGCCCATCTCAAGAAGCCTCGGATTGCCTTCCATAAGGTCGCGGATGATCATATATGTCTTGACGGTAAACTCCCAGTCCGCATCCTTTTCCTCCCTGCTCTTGCCCTTTCCCTTGCCGTTGAAGGAAGTCATCGGGGTACCCGGGAAGAGAGGCCTGTCCTCGTTGTAGTCGTGGCCCTCGTTAGGCTTGCAGTATTTCTCCACCCAGGCCATTGCCCTGTCGAACTCCTCGTGGTCGTAGATGCCGAAATCCACGCGGCGCAGGATTTCCACCAGGGAGACGTACTCCGTGCGCATACCAAGGTAGTTCTGAAGGAAGTCGGCGTCAACGATGGAGCCGGCGATGCCCATACAGGTATTGCCCATACTCAGATAGCTCTTGCCTCTCATAGTGGCGACGGCCTGCGCTGCACGCGCCCAACGGAGTATCTTCTCCGCCACGTCGGCAGGAATGCTGTTGTCCGCGAGGTCCTGAACATCGTGGCCATAGATGCCGTAGGCAGGGAGACCCTTCTGGGCGTGAGCGGCGAGTACGGCGGCAAGGTACACCGCACCCGGGCGCTCCGTTCCGTTGAAGCCCCATACGGCCTTCGGCCAATGCGGATGCATATCCATAGTCTCCGAACCGTAGCACCAGCAGGAAGTCACGGTAATGGTGGCCCCCACACCTTCACGCTCGAATTTGTCCTGACACGCGGCAGCTTCCGCCACGCGACCTATGGTGGTATCGGCAATCACGCACTCGACAGCTGAGCCGTCGCCGTTGCGCAGATTGTCGGAAATTAACTTTGCCACAGCTGCAGCAAGGTCCATTGTCTTTTGCTCAAGGCTTTCTCGAACGCCGCCCTGACGGCCATCGATAGTAGGTCTGATGCCTATTCTGGGATATTTCATGATATAAAGTTGGTATTAGTTTCTGAGGACCAAATATGGAAATAAAACACAGAAAAATAGACCTATTATTTTATCAATTAATCGTATATTATCACCATCAGCATAATTAGTCACGAATATTGAGTAACTTCGAAAAATCACAAATTCTAATTCAATATGACGATTGACGATTTTACTCCACTTATCTTGAACGCAGGCAAGGCAAGCCTTAATTCCAACTGGAATTATTCAAACGTCAAGAGTCCCTTCGCCAGACTGTTTTGCGTCATCGAAGGGTCTGCCACCATTTCTCTTGGTGGAGTATGCCACAATCTGACCGCCGGCCATCTCTACCTCATTCCTCCATTCACTCAGCACAGCACCTCTTGCGACGGAAAGTTTGTACACTACTACATTCACACCTATGAAGACATTCCGGCAGAGTCCGGAAGCATCTTCGACGAGTGGGACTTCCCTTTCGAGGTTCCGGCTACCGAAACCGACGTCGCCCTGGTCGCCCAGCTTGTCCAGAACAATCCGGAACTCAGGCTCAAGGAATTTGACCCGGAGAAATACGACAACCACCAGAACCTGATGAACAACCTCTATCAGGAAAAAGAAAGGGACATCTCCACCAGAATTGAGTGTAAAGCAATAGTGATGCTGCTCATCTCCCATTTCCTGGGCAAGGCCAGACACCACAATGACGTGAAGGACAAGCGTATCCGCCAGTCCATCAAGGTCATCAACAGCCGGCTTTCCAAGACCGACCTCCGCATTGACGAGCTCAAGGCAGCAGCCTGCCTTTCAACTAACCAGTTTATCCGCCTGTTCAAAAAGGAAACAGGCCAAACCCCTCTTCAGTACATTACGAACAAGAGAATAGAAAAGGCCCAGGCCCTTCTGCTCAAGAGCGAGATCAACACTAAGAATCTGGCAAACGCCGTCGGTTTCGAGGACTCGGCCTACTTCTGCAAGGTATTCAAGAAGAGTACCGGCTTTACTCCGCAGAAGTACAGGCAGCAAGCCTTGAACCCTGGCAAGTTGCCACCTGATAATGAAAAATGAAAAGATACTGTCAAACCCTGAGGCTCGTAGATGACGAGCAGCTGATTCAGGATTACATTGAAGTCCACCGTCACGTCTGGCCGGAAATCATTCAGGGCCAGCGTGAGGTTGGAATCATCAATATGCAGATTTACAGAAAGAACAGGGATCTGTTTATGATCTGCGACACTGTGGACGACTTCGATTTCAGAAGGGATATGGCAAGACTCGCCACCCTTCCGCGTCAGGCCGAATGGGAAGCCTATGTAGCCCGTTTCCAGGGCTGCGACCCATCTGCCCCGTCAGACAGCAAATGGCAGCTTATGGAGCAGATTTTCGACAGCGGAACCAACTAACACACAATATCACTATGGACTACAGAGAACTGGGACGGACAGGATTGAAACTGTCCAAAATCGGATATGGAGCATCCTCGCTCGGAGCCGTTTTCCACGACTTCGACAAGGCACGGGGGCTGGAATCCGTCTTCACGGCAATAGATCAGGGCATCAACTTCATCGATGTTTCCCCATACTACGGCCACTATAAGGCTGAAACCGTTCTTGGAGAAGCCCTCCGGCAAATCCCCCGAGACAAGTTCATCCTCTCAACTAAGGTGGGCCGTTACGGCGAGAACGGCGTCAACAGCTGGGACTACTCGGCAGAGCGCGTATGCCGCAGCGTTTACGAGAGTATGGAGCGCCTGGGCATTGACTACATCGACCTGATCAATGTACACGACATCGAATTTGCCGACCTCAGGCAGATAGTGTCGGAGACCATCCCGGCGCTGGTGGAACTCAGGGACAAGGGCGTGGTCGGCCACGTGGGCATCACTGACCTTCAGCTCGAAAACCTCAAATGGGTGATTGAAAACAGCCCGGAGGGCAGCGTGGAGAGCGTCCTGAATTTCTGTCACTACTGTCTCAACGACGACAAGCTTGTGGACTTTCTCGATTTCTTCGAGTCGCGGGGCATAGGCGTAATCAGCGCCTCGCCTTTCTCTATGGGACTGCTCACTGAGCGCGGCGCACCTGAGTGGCATCCGGCGCCTAAGCCATTGATGGACGCCTGCCGCAAGGCGGCAGAGCACTGCAAGGCAAAGGGCTACCCTATCGAGAAGCTCGCAATGCAGTACTCCCTTTCAAACGACAGGATAAGTTCAACCCTGTTCAGCACCACCAGGCCTGAAAACTTGCTGAAGAATCTTCAGTACATCAGCGAACCTATCGACAGTCAGCTGCTTGCGGAAGTACAGGAAATAATCGGCGACCAGAAAAGAGTCTCATGGAAGAATACATAAAAATCATTGACGCCCACTCCCACCTGTGGCTGCGCCAGGAAGCTGAGGTGGCCGGAAAGAAGATTACTCCCCTGCCCGACGGACGCAGTATGTTTATGGGCGAAGAAGTGCAGATGCTGCCGCCATTTATGATTGACGGCACCAACAGCGCGGAAGTTTTCCTTTCAAATATGAACTATGCAAGGGTGTCTGCAGCAGTCGTCACCCAAGAGTTCATCGACGGCCTGCAGAATGACTACCTGCTCGAAGTGGGCAGGCGCTACCCGCAGCGCTTCTTCGTGTTCGGTATGTGCGAATTCCGCCAACCGGGCTTCCTTGAAGAAGGCATACGCCTGATGGACGCGGGTTTCAGGGGCATCAAGATTCCCGCCGCCCGCCTGCTGCTGCCCGAAGGCAGGGTAAGGCTTGATTCCGTTGAGATGATGACCCTTTTCGCCAGGATGGAGGAACGCGGAGTGATACTCGGCATAGAGCTCGCCGACGGAGACTGCCAGGTGGAGGAGATGGAGACGATAATAAGCGCATACCCGAAGCTCAAGATAATCATAGGGCACTTCGGCATGGTCACCCGCCCCAACTGGCTCTCGCAAATACGGCTTGCCAGACACCCAAATGTCTATGTCGAGAGCGGCGGCATCACCTGGCTCTTCAATGATGAATTCTACCCCTTCCCTTCCGCAGTGCGCGCAATCCGAGAAGCGGCCGACCTTGTCGGTATGGACAAGCTGATGTGGGGGTCGGACTATCCGCGCACCATCACCGCCATCACCTACAAGATGTCCTATGACTTCCTTTTCAGGAGCAAACTGCTCAGCGCGGAGGAACTTTCAGCCTTCCTTTCCGAAAACGCCCGGAAATTCTTCGGTTTCAACCAGCTTGTAAGCCTGCCTTACATCAAGAATATGTCTGAATAACAACAAACTATAACCTATGACAGCCAAAAAGAACTCAATGCTCGTCAAAGACGGGGTCAGCTATGTACTGCCATTCATACTGGTCACCCTGTGCTTTGCACTCTGGGGCTTTGCCAATGACATCACCAATCCTATGGTCAAGGCCTTCTCCAAAATATTCAGGATGAGCGTCACGGACGGCTCTCTCGTCCAGGTCGCCTTCTACGGAGGCTATTTCGCAATGGCCTTCCCTGCCGCAATGTTCATCAGGAAGTTCTCCTACAAGAGCGGCGTGCTGATGGGACTTGGATTGTACGCAGTCGGTGCCCTGCTATTCTTCCCCGCCAAGCTCAGCGGCAGTTTTTATCCCTTCCTCGCAGCATACTTCATCCTGACCTGCGGTCTGTCCTTCCTTGAGACCAGCTGCAACCCGTACATAATGTCAATGGGCACGGAAGATACCGCGACTCGAAGGCTCAACTTCGCCCAAGCCTTCAATCCTATGGGCTCGCTCTGCGGTATGTTCGTAGCAATGAACTTCATCCAGGCCAGGCTCAATCCGCTTGACACCGCCCAAAGGGCAGAGCTGCCGGCATCGGAGTTCGAGGCCATCAAGCAGGCGGACCTGTCAGTGCTCATCGGACCATATCTGATAATCGGTATCGTCATCCTCGCTATGTTCCTGCTGATTCTGTTTACCCGGATGCCGAACAACGCAGACCAAAACCACGAGATGAATCTCGGACCTACCCTCCGAAGACTGATACGGACAAAGCACTACCGCGAAGGAGTCATAGCACAATTCTTCTATGTGGGAGCCCAGATTATGTGCTGGACCTTCATCATCCAATACGGAACCCGCATCTTCACCGCCGAAGGAATGAGCGAACAGGCCGCCGAAGTACTCTCGCAGCGTTACAACATCATCGCGATGATCATCTTCTGCTGCAGCCGCTTCATCTGCACCTTCTTCCTCAAATACATCAATGCAGGCAAGCTCCTCGGCATCCTCGCCGGAGCTGCAACTCTGCTGACGGCAGGAGTCATCTGTCTCGATGGCAGGGTCGGCCTGTATTGTCTGGTGGGTGTCTCAGCCTGTATGTCGCTGATGTTCCCTACAATCTACGGCATCGCTCTCCAGGGTTTGGGTGAGGACGCCAAGTTCGGAGCGGCCGGACTGATAATGGCCATCCTAGGAGGCAGCGTGCTCCCGCCTGTTCAGGCCTCCATCATCGACAAGGGTGTTGTGGCAGGAATGCCGGCAGTCAACTTCTCCTTCATCCTTCCTCTTATCTGCTTCATAATCATTATCATATACGGATACAGAACATTTAAAAGAACTGCAACGAAATGAAAGCTGTTCAAATAAGCGAGCCCTTCAAGATAGGGACAGTAGAACTTGAAAAACCAAGTTGCTCAGAAGGCGAGGTCCTTCTCAAAATCTGTTACTGCGGCTTCTGCGGCAGCGACCTCAACTCCTTCAGGGGCGGCAACGCGATGGCAAAGATGCCTCTGATCCCCGGCCACGAGATAGGCGCGGTAATCGAGCAGACCGGCAAACTCGTGCCCGACAGCCTCAAGCCGGGAATGGTGGTTACAGTCAACCCTTACACCAACTGCGGCAAGTGCGCATCCTGCCGGGGCAGGCGCTACAATGCCTGCGAGCACAATGAGACCCTCGGCGTCCAGAGGGACGGGGCTATGCGCGAATACATCTGTCTCCCTTGGGAGAAGGTCATCCCTGCCGAGGGCATCAGCGTGAGGGATTGCGCCCTGATCGAACCGATGAGCGTGGGCTTCCACGCAGTTGCGAGGGCGGGCGTGAGCGACAACGAGTTCGTGATGGTCATCGGCTGCGGAATGGTTGGCTTGGGCGCCGTGGTGCGCGCAGCTCTTCGCGGAGCAAGGGTCATCGCAGTTGACATTGACGACTGCAAGCTCGAGCTTGCCAAAAGGCTCGGCGCCGAATTCGGCATCAACTCCTCAAGCGAGGATGTGCAGCAGAGGGTCAGAGAAATCACGGACGGTCTTATGGCAGATGTTGTAATCGAGGCGGTCGGGAACAAAGTCACCTATGTGCTTGCCGTGGATTGCGTCGCCTTCACGGGCAGGATAGCCTGCATAGGCTACGCCAAGACCGAGGTCAGCTTCAACACCGGCCTCTTCGTCAAGAAAGAGATTGACATCAGGGGTTCGAGAAATGCCCTTCCGGAGGACTTCCGCTCAGTCATCCGATACATCAGCTCGGGCAAGTGCCCTGTCGAGGAATTGATTTCAGCCGTCGTCAGGCCTGAACAGACCCAGGAGGCTATGGACAATTGGATGAAAGATCCAGGCAAGGTATTCAGGATTCTCGTCTCCTTCCTGGACTAGACAAACCACTTGCAGGAGTCCTTTTCTCCGGCAATCCAGACCACGTCTCCGGCTTCAAACCTGAAGTCGGGGCGTGGATTTGTTATGAATTCGTCAGAGCGCAGCACGCTGATCACCATACAGTGGCTTTCGCGCATATTGGTATCCTTGAGGACCTTGCCGCAGAGGTACGAGGCCTCGTTTAGTGTGGTGGATACAACATCGAATTCCTTGTCTTCACGTGGGCTGCCCCCGATTTCAGAGGACTGGGCCATCATAGCCTTTAGCTTTCCGATCTGGGCGCTGGTGCCCACGGCGAGGATGGTATCGGCCGGGTAGATGAGCTCTCGCGCCGAAGGAATGATTATGTTGCGGGTGCCGCGGCTGATTTTGATGATGTTGGCGCCGCTTTCGCTGCGTATCGGCAGGTCGGAGAGATGCTTGCCGACGAAGTCGGAATCGGCGCTGACCACCAGGGGCTCGATGTGCACGTCATAGCCTGCAAGACGCTTGCGTACCGAAGAGGCCACGGGAGCGCGCCGTACTGCCTCCGCCTCCTTCTGGTTCAGATTCGTAAGGAAGCGCTTCTCCAGCATGGTATAGTGCTTGAGGTGGCTGCGCGCGATGTAGATGAAGATGAGGCCGAAGATGATGATCAGGGCGACTGTCCAGCCGGCGAGTTCGAAGCGGGAGGAAATCACGGCGAGCACGATGCCTATCGCGATGAAGCTGCGGAGCAGGACGAGGCCGAAAACAGGCCAGCGGTTGACGCGCGACTCGCGTATGAGTTTGAGCGCGCTGGAGTTGATTGAGCCCGAATTGATGCTCATTCCGTAAATGAACGGCGCAAGGCTGATGAGCTGAACGGTGCATATAGCCAGATTGCGCGGGAAGCCTGCCCAGGAGGCGAGGACGCGATCAGCGAACGGCCCCACGTAAAGGCGGAAGGCGATTGAGACGGCGATAATGATGACGCTGTAAAGCAGTATGCGCAGAAGGTACAGGCGGATGAGCCTGCGCCACTCACTCTGCTCAGCGTCCGAACGGGATCCGCTCTGCTCGCTCTGATGGATCTTCACCAGCCAGTTTGCGGGCAGCTTGCGTTCCAGAAGGTTGAAGGCCGGTCCCGCGAGGCGAATCATATATGGGGTCGTGAAGGTGGTGATTACCGAAACGGCTATGATTACAGGGTAGATGAAATCCCTCATCACCGACAGCGAGCAGCCCACACCGGCGAGAATGAAACCGAATTCACCGAGTTGGGCAAGGCTGAAGCCCGTAAAGACGGCATTTTTGAGGCCCTTTCCAGTAAGGAGTACGCCGGCTGCGGAGAAGATGATGTGGGAGGCCATCACCACGATGGTGAGAATCAGGATGGTCAGCCAATGCTCCCCAATCACAGCAGGAGATACCATCATTCCGACAGAGACGAAGAAGATGGAGCCGAAAAGGTCCTTTATCGGGCCGACAAGCTTGAGGATGTGCTCGCTTTCGATAGTCTCGGCAAGTATGGAACCCATCACAAAGGCTCCAAGTGCGGTCGAGAAGCCTACGGCGGATGCCAATGACACCATACCCAGACAGAGGCCCACACTGACGACCAGAAGTATTTCGTCATTGATGAAGCGCCTGGCCTTCTTCAAGATGGAAGGAATCAGATAGATGCCGACCAGGAACCAGAGTATGATGAAGAAAAACAGTTTTGCGAAGTTGAACAGGAGCTCGGATCCCGCGAAATCGCTTGAGAGGGCGATGGTCGGGAAGAGCACCATAAGCAGAATGGCTATCAGGTCTTCCACCACGAGAGTACCGAACACCATACCCGCAAAAGGCTTGTCCTTCAGCCCCATATCGTCGTAGGACTTGATGACAACGGTCGTCGACGACATCGACAGAAGGCCTCCTAGGAAGATGCTTTCCATCAGGGTCCAGGACAGTGCCTGACCGACGACAAAGCCCAGCAGGAACACACCGAGAAACTTGGTCCCGGCAGTCACAAGGGCGGTGCTTCCAACCTTGAGCAGGCGTTTGAAACTGAATTCCAGACCCAGACCGAACATCAGGAAAATGATTCCGATCTCGCTCCACTGCTCCACCGCCTCGTTGCTGGTGATACCCGGGAAGAAGTCCACGTTCGGACCGATGAGGAAACCTGCGAGGATATAGCCGAGTATCAGAGGCTGCCTGAGAGCCCGGGATATAATCGTAAAAGCCCCGGCCGACACCAGAATGACGGCCAGGTCTCTTACAAGATTCAGCTCTTCAGACATAAGCGGAAGAGAATTTTATTCCTTCGGCATCGACTCCACCTGTGCGGCAGTCAGACCTACTGACGAGAAGCCTCCGTCGTGATACAGGTTCTGCATAGTCACTTTGCGGGTGTAGTCGGAGAAGAGGGTTACGACATAGTTTGCACAATCCTCGGCATCGGCATTGCCCAGAGGGGACATCCTGTCCACATACTTAAGCATATCCATCATACCGGCAATGCCCTGGCCCGCCGTGGTGGCGGTAGGAGACTGGGATACGGTATTGATGCGAACGTGCCTCTTTGCACCGTAGATGGCGCCGAAACTGC
>JAEDLO010000085.1 GCA_016295245.1 Bacteroidales bacterium
GGCAGGAGCTCGGTCTGCCTGAAGGTCGAAATCGGCTTGAGACCCGGGATGATCGGGACGGTGATGCCCGCTTCGCGGCACTTCTTCTCAAACTCGTAGAAGCTTGCGTTGTTGAAGAACATCTGGGTGACGATGTAGTCAGCGCCGGCGTCCACCTTGCGCTTGAGATTGCGGATGTCGGTTTCGAGGTTCGGCGCTTCGAAGTGCTTCTCAGGGTAGGCTCCCACGCCTATGCTGAACAGTTCCGGGCAGGAATTCTGGCTCTCGAACCTGCGGATTGCTCCCACCAGCTCGTCGGCGTGGCTGTAGCCTCCGGCTTCGGGGCTGAAGCGTTTCTCGCCGGTTACGCTGTCCCCGCGCAGCGCGAGGATGTTGCTGATTCCCATAAACTTGAGGTCGTGGAGCTGACTTTCAATCTGGTCGGCTGTGGCGCCCCCGCAGATGAGATGGGGTACGACCTCGAGCTTGAACTCCGACTGTATGGCTCCGCAGACTGCCGTCTCGGAGATTCTGCGGCGCACCAGATGCTTACGGAAGCCGCCTTTACCGTCCGGGATGAAATCGTATTCGTCGCGGTGACAAGTGACGTTTATATATTTCGGACTGAACTCCAGGAACGGTCTGATGCCGTCCAGGAGTTCAGTTTTGGTGATGCCCTTCAGAGGGGGAACTATCTCCAGGGAGGGGTATGTCTTTTTGCTCTGTGAGAGTATTTCAGATACTTTCATTTGCCTTTTTGTGTCGAAAACTTCAAATTTAGGAATTATCACAGATTTTGTCAAATAGCATCGAAGGCTGCCTTCAAGTCGTCGATGATGTCATCTATGTGCTCAACGCCGACTGAGAGTCTGATGGTAGAAGGCGTGATGTTCTGGGCCTTGAGTTCTTCTTCGCTGAGTTGGGAGTGGGTTGTGGTGGCCGGGTGGATTACCAGGCTCTTGACATCGGCCACATTGGCAAGCAGCGAGAAGATTTTGAGGCTGTCGATGAACTTCCAGGCCTCCTGCTGGCCGCCCTTGATTTCGAAGGTGAAGATAGAGCCGCCTCCCTGAGGAAAGTACTTCTTATAGAGCTCGTGTTCCGGATGGCTTTCGAGTGAAGGGTGGTTCACTTTTGCGACCTTTGGATGGTTCTTCAGGAAATCGACGACTTTAAGGGCGTTCTGGACGTGGCGCTCGATTCTCAGAGGCAGGGATTCCACTCCCTGGAGGAGAATCCAGGCATTGAACGGGCTGATGGTGGCACCGGTGTCCCTGAGGATGACGGCACGGATGCGGGTCACGAAGGCAGCCGCTCCGGCGACATCGGCGAAGATTGCACCGTGGTAGCTTGGGTCCGGGCTGGTAAGGGTCGGGTATTTGGCAGCATTGGCCTTCCAGTCAAACTTTCCGCTGTCCACGATTACTCCTCCCAGGGACGAGCCGTGGCCTCCGATGAACTTGGTGGCAGAATGGACCACGATGTCGGCTCCGTGCTCGATAGGACGGATGAGGATAGGTGCGAAGGTGTTGTCCACGATGAAGACGATGCCGTGGCGGTGGGCCACTTCAGCTACTGCGTCAAGGTCGGTGACTTCGCTGTTTGGGTTGCCGAAGGTCTCGGCGTAGATGACCTTGGTGTTTGGCCGTATGGCAGCTTCAAGAGCCTCGAGGTCGTTGATTCTGACTATGGTGTTGCTTACGCCCTGGCTTGCGAGGGTGTGGGTTATCAAGTTGTAAGAGCCTCCGTAGAGGTTGTCGGCTGCGATAATGTGGTCGCCCGGAAGGAGCACATTCTGGAGAGCATAGGTGATGGCTGCGGCGCCTGAAGCGACAGCCAGGCCTGCAATGCCTCCCTCAAGGGCTGCAACTCTCGATTCGAAGACATCCTGTGTAGAGTTGGTCAGTCTTCCGTATATGTTGCCCGGGTCGCGAAGGCCGAAGCGGTCTGCGGCGTGCTGGCTGTTATGGAATACATAAGAAGTAGTCTGATAAATTGGGACCGCGCGTGCGTCGCTGGCAATGTCTGCGCTTTCCTGTCCTACGTGGAGTGCTAAAGTTTCGAGATGCATAATACCGTTTGTTTTATTGTTCTGTGCAAAGGTAGATGCCTCGGAAATTTATTCCAACGAAATATAAAACATTGGAAAATATTTCTAAATCTGTGAAGATTTCAGAAAATTAGTATGGGAAATTGCTCTTTTTAGTTTAAATTGCGGAAATTTTTTCTTATGGGAGTTCTGGACGAAAGCGACATAGCGATTCTGAAGATTCTGCAGCAGGATGCGGATCTTACCAACAAGCAGATAGCGGCCCGTGTACACCTCTCTCCGACACCGGTTTTCGAGAGGATAAAGCGCCTGCGCGCGGATGGTTATATAAAGAAGATTGCGGCCGTGCTGGATGTGGAGAAGCTGAATTGCTCCTTTGTGGCTTTCTGCTACATCAAACTCAAGCAGCACACCTTCGACAATGCCGAGCGCTTTATGTCAGCCGTCCAGAAAATGGATGAAGTGGGGGAGTGCTACAATATTTCTGGTGATTATGATTTCCTGATGAAGGTTTACGTTTCAAGTATGAAGGAATACCAGAAGTTTGTGCTAAGGATTCTGGGCGAACTGGACTGTATCGGCGGACTCAATAGTTCGTTCGTGATGGGAGAGGTCAAGAACTCCTACGCTATTCCGGTAAAAAACTCAAGCAATATATGAATAAAGGCCTTGTATGCGCGTTTGCCTGCCTGCTTTCCCTGGGAGCGGGAGCTCAGCAGAAGATTTATGAATATGAACGGGACGATGCGCGTGTATTGTTCTTTAATGAACAGATTTCAGAGAAGATACCCCATATAATAAGGAAGTATGAGGAAGGAAAGTCCATCCATAATCAGGTCTGGGGTCTTCCCGAAAGCGGAAAGGGGCAGATTCAGCCCCCGATGCTGCTCGTGACCGAGTGGGGTGACGACGGAAACGGCGGTGCTTCCGCCCTTCCGAAGAATATGATTTCCATTGAGATGGCGCCCCTGAATTTCTCTTATTTCATCTCTCCGTCATCGGAGCGCTATCACCATCTCTTCCGCCACGAATATACCCACACGGTGATGACCGACCGCACGGCCGCTCCCGACCGGTTCTGGCGCAGCGCCCTGGGAGGAAAGTTCGTAGTGGACTCCCAGCATCCTTTCTCCGCCCTGTGGAGCTATCTCTCCGCGCCGCGCTGGTATGCGCCACGCTGGTACCACGAGGGTATCGCCTGCTTTATGGAGACCTGGCTTTCGGGTGGAGTGGGCCGCGCCCTGGGCGGCTATGACGAGATGTATTTCAGAAGCATCGTTGACTCCGGCAACAAGCTATATTCAGTCGTTGGCCTCGAAACGGAAGGCACCACTTCGGATTTTCAGGTGGGCACCAACTCCTATCTCTACGGTACCCGCTTCGTAAACTACCTGGAGTATCAATACGGTCTGGACAAGCTCTTGGCCTTCTATAACCGCACCGAAGACAGCAAGACTCTGTTCAACCGCCAGTTCAAGTCCGTTTACGGCAAGAGCCTGCGCAAGGTCTGGGATGACTGGCGCGACTTCGAAGTCGTTCATCAGAAAGAGCAGCTGGAGAGCATTTCCGAGCACCCTGTAACCCAAACTACAGCCTTGACCGACAAGTCCCTGGGTTCGATGTCCCCGATGGTGCTCGACACCGCCGCAAACTGCGTCTATATGGCAGTCAATTACCCGGGAGACTTCGCCCACATCGAAAGGCTGGACCTGGGGACCGGCAAGAGGAGCAAAATCGCCAAGGTGGATTCCCCACAGCTCTACCAGACCTGCTATCTCGCCCTTGACTCAAAGGGTCAAAGACTTTTCTGGACAACCCAGAACTCATCCTTCAGAGGCCTTAGGGTCTTTGACCTGAAGAAAGGCCGCATCACCAAGAAGCTCAATTTCCAGAGGTCGTCCTGCCTTGTTTATGACAATGCCCGCGACTACCTCTATGCCCTGTTGACCAGCGGCGGAAAGATGTATCTCTGCCGTTATGACAAGGATATCAATGACAGGGAACTGCTTTATTCCTTCCCGTTCGGCACGAGTGTCTTCGACATCGACGTATCTCCTGACGGCTCTCTTGTCAGCTGTACCCTTTCTGGGGACAATGGTGAACAGAGCCTGATAATGTTCAAGGTTGAGGACCTTGAACAGGCCAGATACCGCTACGATACCCTCTACACCTCAGAGGACAGCAATCTCGGCCAGTTCCGTTTTACTCCTGACGGGCGCAGCCTCGTGGGCAGTTCGTACTACACTGGCGTGAGCAATATCTGGAGCCTCGACCTCGAAAGCCGTGAGCTCTCCCTGCTTTCCAACACCCGCATCGGCCTCTTCGCGCCACTGATGCTCCCGGACGGCAAGATTCTCTGCTGCGAATTTGACCGCAACGGTATGCGGCCGGTTTCCTTCAAGCCCGAAAAGATTGAGGATGCGAATGCTGTCGAGATGCTTGGCCAGCTGTCTTTCGAAGCCCATTCGGAAGAGCTGCTGAAGCTGGCCTCCCTCGAGGACAAGTCCGCCCCTATCAGCTTCGGCGAGGTTTACGACTCAATCAAGGTTTACAGCCCGTTGAAGAAATTGGCCTTCGTGGGCGCCTACCCGGAGATTTCCGGCTTCCGCGACAAGACTGCCTGGAACAGGGTTACCCCTGTGCTCGGCTACCGTTTCATGTTCCAGGACCCTCTGGGCCTTAATTCGCTCAAGTTCAGTCTAGGTATGTCGCCTTGGAGCGGCAATGATCGCATCAACCAGTACCACGCCCAGATGGAGTGGAAGTACTGGCAGTGGAAGTTAGATGCTGCCTGGAACCCTACCTCCTTCTATGACCTGGTGGGCCCTATCCAATCAAGCCGCAAGGGTTGGCAAATCGGTCTCTCCTATGACTCGAGCTACTCCCTCCTTTTACCTGAGGTACACAACTACGGTGCGCGTATCGCTGCCTACGGTATGATGGACGCCCTCCCTCTCTATCAGGAAATCGAGACCACGGACATACGCTCCTTCCAGACTGCGAGCGCCTACTACCAATACCGCAAGACCCGATCCACCCTTGGCGCTGTGACTCCCGAGTCGGGCATTGTCGCCGGAGTGAACGGCTATGCCTATCTGGCAGGCGGCAAGCTCTACCCGACCCTGTCCGCCCAGTGTGATGTCGGCTTCCTTGTCCCTCTGATGCGCAATACCAGCTTTTGGCTGCGTTCTGCGGTGGGCCAGAACTTCGGCAACCCCGACTCCGTTTTCGGCAACGAGTACTTCGGCGGCTTCGGCAACAACTGGCTGGATTATCGTGAAGCCAACCGCTACCGTAGCGTAAGCACTTTACCGGGTGCCGATATCGACCAGATCAAGGCTCATAGTTACGCCAAGTTCACCGCCGAACTCAGCCTCCGCCCGCTGCGTTTCAACAATTTCGGTTTCATCAACCTCTACCCGACTTATAGCCAGCTCAACATTTTCTCGAGCGCGCTCTGTACCGATCCGTGGAAGTTGGGATACACCCAGTCAATTCCGGGCTTGAAGCTCTACTACAATGTCGGCGTACAACTCAATACCGAAGTCGTTCTTCTTAAGTTCCTCAAGACAACCTGGAGCATCGGTTACGCCCGCGTCTTCTTCCCTGACGGAACCAGCCGCGGTGACTGGCTCCTGAGCCTCAAACTCCTATAGCCTATGCTCTATGTAGTCAGCATATTCCCCATTATTCTTTATCTGCTGCTGGTAAAGGCCCTTGACGGCTTTTCGCTTACCGGTTGGCGACCTACGCTTCTGTGTCTGGGCTGGGGTGTGGTTTCCTGCGCCCTGGGCTACCTGGTGACCGGCGTTTGTGAGCAGGATCTCGGCGTCTTCTTGCCTCTCTTTGAGGAATTTATAAAATTCGCACCACTACTCGTGCTCATTGTGATGCGCAAGGCCGCCTTTTTTGCGGAGGTGCTAATATATGGCGCCGCCATCGCCTCGGGCTTTGCCATCCCGGAGAATATGCTCTATGTCGCCTCGGCGCCGGAGTTTGGCATCGGTGACGCCCTCGTGCGCGGCTTCGGCACGGCCCTGATGCATATGGGCTGCACGGCGCTCTGCGCAAACCTCGCCCTGATGATGATGCGCCTTATGGAAAAGTGGCCGACTGCCGCGCGTGCAGCCGTTTCCCTGCTGTGCCTGCTTCCGTCCTCGCTCATTCATTATGTTTACAACCTCAGCCTGCTGGCTCCGATGCTCCAGATGGTTCTGGTTATCGTCGTGATGCTTCCGCTCTTTATGCTCATCTACGAAATCGACGGCAGGCTCATCCACCGCTGGTTGGATATGTGTATCTCCAATGACGTGGCGCTCTTTTCAGCAATCCGCAAGGGTGAACTCAAAACGACAACGGCAGGGGAGTACCTGCTCAAGGCTAAGGAGAAATTCGCCCCCGAAGTCTTTTTTGACATCTGTGTGTACCTGGGTCTTTATCTGGAGGTCTCAATTGACGCCAAGAGTCATATGATTATGAGGGATGCCGGTATGGATATCCCTCTGACTGAAGAGCAGAAGTTGCGTAACAGGGAGAAAATCAGGGAACTGGGCAACCTCCGCAAGTCTATCGGACGCGCCGGTCTGCTGTTTCTCAGTCCTATTGTTGATATGAAAACGACGGATAGCTGGGCTATAGATGAACTTATCTAGAATTATTTATATTATGAAATCAACTGCAACCAAATTCATTGTCGTTTCAGTGGTTTGTCTGCTTGTCGGGTATGTCATCGGCGGCTTTATAGGCATTCCG
>JAEDLO010000086.1 GCA_016295245.1 Bacteroidales bacterium
TCTCGCCGTGGCATTGTGCCGGTCTCTCGCCTCGGCATTGTGCCGTCGGTTCTCCTGCCGGCCTTTGTTGCTGGCCTTATGTTGCTGGCCGTTCCGCAGGTCCTCCCGTGCCGATCCTCCCGCCGGCCTTTCCGCTGGACCTCGCTGCTGACCCTACTACTCCGTCATCGAGGCGCAAATTCGAGTTGTGGTGCCAGCCCCAGCGGGCCTCCCACTTCGTGGTGCCCTCCCTTTTCGGGAGCCAACGCCGCTGGGTTCCGGCACCACAACTCGACGCTGCCAAGTGCATCAGAGGCCTATTGGGTGCGCAGGTCTTTGACAGGAAGGAAGGCCGCCGGCCTCAGACATAGCTCTGACGTGCCCTCGCCAAACCCACGGCTCGTCGTGGTCGGCTAAACCTGCCTTGGACCAATCATTCAATGTTTTTTTGCTATCTTCGAACGCATTATTTTCCATATTCTGATGAGCAAGAACGATAAGGAATATTATTATGGCATCAACGGGATTTTCGAGCGTTTTCCGGAGCTTATTCCTGCTGTTGGCGAGCACTATTTCCGTCCAGACGGCCTCCATAATAAATTGCTTATGGTTGCCGAAAGCAATTATTTGAAGGTTCCCGATGAGGAAAGTGTCTTCCGAAGTCCACAGGCCTGGTACGAAGGCAATGACATTTCCCGTCTTATACCTGAGGACAAAAAAACTGACTTCAGCAACTGGAAATATGCCTATTCACCTTTCAGACGTGCAATTGACATAGCTAATAAAGTTCTCACCGATCACCAAATCCAAACGAAAGGTCAGCAGGAGGAAATCTCTTTCTACAATTACTTTCTGCGTCCGGCAGATTCGGACAGACAAATTCGGCCTACGGCGATGGACTACCGCTATTGTGGCGAGGCGATGGCAGGTGTGATCCGGAAGCTTGAGCCTGACCTGATAGTCTTTCTCAGCAGCAAAGCCTGCAATTCGTTTGAGAAATTTCTCAAAGCCAACAGTATCTCCTACAACAACATACTCATTTCCAATGTGGTACATCCTTCGTCAATATGGTGGTGGAGAGCCGGTGGAAGATACGGTTACGCAAAACTATACGATATTCTTGAACGCAATTGGTTATCCGAAAGATAGAAATAATTGCTATCTTCGGATTATGAAACTTATCAGTTGGAACGTTAACGGTTTGAGGGCTGTGGCAGCCAAGGGCTTCGCAGACATCTTCGCCTCCCTGGACGCAGACTTTTTCTGCCTCCAGGAAACCAAGCTCCAGGAGGGGCAGATTGATCTTGAATTCCCTGGCTACAATTCATACTGGAACTACGCCGACAAGAAGGGCTACTCAGGGACCTGCATTTATACACGCCAGACTCCGCTCAGCGTCACATACGGTCTGGGCATTGACGAGCACGACCACGAAGGCAGGGTAATCACCCTTGAGCTGGAGGACTTCTATCTGGTCAATGTCTATACTCCGAATGCCCAGGACGGCCTTCGCAGGCTAGATTACAGGATGGAGTGGGAAGATGCCTTCAGGGCATATCTCTGCGGCCTTGCAGAAAAGAAAGCCGTGTATGTATGCGGCGATATGAACGTTGCCCACAACGAGATAGACCTCAAGAACCCTGCGACAAACAGGATGAATCCGGGCTTCACTGACCAGGAAAGGGAAAAGATGACAAGGCTTCTGGCCTCAGGTTTCCACGACACCTGGCGCGAGCAACACCCTCAGGAGGAAAAATACTCCTGGTGGTCCTACAGGATGAGGGCAAGAGAAAGGAATGTAGGGTGGCGTATCGACTATTTCCTCGCCTCCGACAAGGGCAACGACAGGGTCAGGAGCACCGACATCCACAATGAAATTTTCGGTTCGGACCACTGTCCGGTAGAGCTTGTGCTCGACTAGCGGCTTCTTTTTTTTCCGAGCTTCTCAATCATCAGCACGAAAACGAATCCCACAATGGCGCAGACCACTGCGCCGGGGATTTGCATATCTACAGGTGAGAGCTCGAGCCCGCGCAGGGCCTGTGCCTCAGTAATCGCTTCCATATTGCTCCAAGGCCACACCTTTACCAGCGAGCCGAGCACGAAGCCGAGCAGGACGATAAGGGTTTGCCTCTCAGCCTTGGCGAGAAGCCAGTGGAGGAATTTTGCGAAAGCCAGGATGCCCACCAGGCATCCGAGGGCGAAGACGAGCAGCACGGGGATGTTGAACTCCGCGATGGCGTCCATAATGTAGTCATATTTGCCCATAAGCAGCAGCACGAAGCTGCCCGAGATGCCCGGAAGAATCATAGTGCAGATCGACACTGCCCCGCAAATAAAGATGAAAATCAGGGAGTCAGGCGTCTTTGTCGGCGAAAGCAGGCAGACGGCAACGCCCAAAGCCGCGCCTCCGAGCAGGAAGAGTACGTCAACTGCCTTCCAGCCCTTGATGTCCTTGAACATCACAAGCGCCGACGCGATAATCAAGCCGAAGAAGAAGGCCCAGACCAGCACCGGGTAAAGACTCAGGGCAACGGTCAGAAGCTTTGCAAGTGAGAAGACGCTCAGCAGCACTCCGGCAAAAAGGGCCACTAGAAAACTGCCGTTGATGCAGCCCCAGAATTCTTTCAGATGGCCTCCTAAGAGGTTCTGCCAGGTTTTTTTGTCCGTTGCAGCGGCAATGGATTCAACGACTTTGGAGTATATACCCGTAAGCAGGGCTATGGTACCGCCACTCACGCCCGGCACCACGTTGGCGGCGCCCATCGCATAGCCTTTGAGGGCGACCATCAGATAATTTCTTCTTGTTCCGTTCATTGTATATGGTCTAATAAATCGACTACAGCCCAAAAAGCCTCGAGTTGACCGAATTCGGCATTATCGGGTGCAGTGACCGTCAGGTCGAATACTTGCTTCTGCCCGGTTGTGGAGCAGCCAATCTTGCACTTGGCAGGGCTTGCAATCGCCTCGAACTTGGATGCGAATGCGTAGCGGCGGGGAATCAGGGAGATGAACAGGTCTTCATCGCCGTCTTCTCGCGCGGCAAGCCTGAATTTCTTGCGCACAGAGCCGGAAAATATATTAATGGAAGCCCTGCTGGCAGCCAGCACGGTGAGTTCCTTGCCGCGGGAGATAAAGAAGTCCTCGACATTGGCGGCAACCCTTGCGGCATCGTAGGCATCCCCGTCGATGAGTACAAGGATGCGCTTGAACTCCTCAAGGGGCCTTATGCAGGTGGGTATGGTGCTGGCGTTGCGCCTGACCATGATATGTTGTATCAGGAGGCGTAGTGGGCTTGTCATTTCTCAATAAGTTCGCGGATCTGTTGTTTTGCCGCCCTCCAGCGTGGGATGTCGATTTTGGTGCCGATGACCTCAACGACCTTGGCGGCGATGATGGAGCCGACGTGGCCGCAGACGTCAAGCGGGAGGCCGAGGCTGTGGGCATAGAGGAAGCCGGCTGCATAGGTGTCGCCCGCGCCGGTCGCATCGACAGCGTCGGCAGGGTAGGCCTCAATAAAGTGGGTTTGGGCGTTGGAGCGTATCCAGCTGCCGTCCTTTCCGACCTTGACTACTGCGATGCTGCAAAGCTTGGCGATTTCTTCGACTGATTTCTGCGGGTCGGCAATCTTTGTCAGGGCCTTGGCTTCAGTCTCGTTTGCAAAGACGATATCGACGTATTTTTCGATTATGTCGTGGAGGAAGGCAAGGTTGGATTCAACTACGTTGTATGAGGCCATATCTATCGAGATTAAGCAACCCGCCGCCTTGGCAAGTTCTACGGCGCGGCGCACAAGGCTTTGGTTCTGAACCAGATAGCCCTCGATGTGGAAGTAGTCGTAGCCCTCGAACCACTCTGGTTTCAAGTCTTCGGGCACGAGGTCGAGCGCCGCGCCCAGATAGACTGCGAAGGTGCGCTCGGCATTGGCGCCGCTGACGAAGACCATCGAGCGGCCGCTTGCATTCTTGCTCTTGAGCAGGGTTGACCTGATGCCGTACTGCTCCTGGTCGCTCTTGAAGAGCATACCCAGTTCGTCGTCGCCAATTTTGCCGATGAAGGCTGACGGCATCCCGAGTATGGCGGTGCAGGTGAGGGTATTGGCAGCCGAGCCGCCGGCTACGTACTTGACTCCCATAGGCTTGAGCACTGACCAGATTTTGTCGCCAGTCTCCATGTCCACGTGCTGCATACTGCCTTTCGGGAGGTGGAACTCTTCCAGGAGGCTGTCGTCAGGAAGGACGGCGAGGATGTCGGTAAGCGCATTGCCTATGCCCAATATGGATTTCATATATTAAAAAAACTAAAATAGTTGAACCCCAAAGATACGAAAAATTCAGATAGTTGGCTATATTTGTCGCTTATGCGCGAAAAAGGCAAAAATATAGTCAAATACGGAGTGTCGGCCCTGATTGCCGTCATCTTCGTCTGGATGGTCGCTGAAAAGGTGGACTGGAACGGCTTTGTGCAGGGCCTTGCCCAGACCCGCTGGGGCTGGGTTGCCCTTTTCGTGGTGGCCTCGCTGAGTGCGCTGCTCTTCAGGACCCTGCGCTGGCGCGACATGCTCCGACCCGTCGATGACGGTGTCAGGACGCTTGACACCTGGGACGCTGTCAATGTGGGCAGCCTTGCCAACATCGGCCTGCCGGGAGTGGGCGAGCTGCTGCGCTGCGCCCTTGTGGGCAGGGACAGGCGCAACTACGGCAAGTTCCTGGGCACGATGGTGATGGAGCGCATCTGGGATGTGCTTGCCATCCTGCTGATCATCCTGCTGGCGCTCGCCCTCAAATGGAAGGCGTTCGGAGGCTTCCTGAAGGAGAATATCCTCGCCGCGGGTGGCGTTTCGGGCAATATCAGGCCGGGACTGGTGCTCGCCGCCGCTGCCCTCATCGTGCTCGCGCTGGGCTTGCTCTGCTGGCGTCTTCGCGAACGCAACCGCCTTGCCGGCAAAGTGTGGAAGGCCGTCGAGAGTATCTTCCAGGGCGCAAAGGCCACCCTGAAGATGAAGAATAAGTTCAGCTTCGCGCTGTACACCGCGCTGATCTGGCTGTCGTACATCCTGATGAGCTGGTTCGGCCTCAAGGCGCTGCCAGACCTCGCCTCGCTGGGCTTTGCCGATGCCCTCTTCATCTCGGCGGTGGGCAACCTCGCGTCGGTGATTCCCGTTCCTTCCGGGATGGGCCCTTACCACTACCTGGTGATGACCTGCCTGAGCGGGTTGTACGCCTGCAGCAATGAAATAGGCCTGCTGTACGCAGTGCTCTGCCACGAAAGCCACGCCGTGCTGATTATCATCCTCGGCGTCGCATCGTATATCAGATTACAATTCAGAAATAAATAACTCAAATGCAACTCTTCATCCCCAGAAACTACCGCAACCTGCTCGGTGATGTGGAAAGTACCGAGAAGGCCATCAAGAGCGTGAAAGATATGTTCCAGAACAACCTCTCCGCCCAGCTTGCCCTGCTGCGAGTCACCGCACCGATGGTGGTGCTGTCTGGCACCGGCCTCAATGACGAGCTCAACGGAGTGGAACGCCCCGTGCGCTTCCCGATCAAGGATATGCAGGAGCGGAATGCCGAGGTCGTACATTCACTCGCGAAATGGAAGAGGCTCAAGCTCGCCGAGATGGGCATCGCGCCGGGAAGGGGCATCTATACTGATATGAATGCACTTCGCCCTGACGAGGAATTGGACAACATCCACTCGCTCTATGTGGACCAGTGGGACTGGGAGAGGGTCATCCGCCTCGAGGACCGAAACCTGGATTTCCTGAAGAAAATCGTCAGGCGCATCTACGAGTCCATCAAGGTCACAGAAAACAAGCTCTTCGTGGAGTTCCCGCAGATAGAGCCGCAGCTGCCCGAGGACATCTTCTTCATCCACAGCGAGGAGCTCCTCCGGAAGTACCCTGCGCTCAGTCCGAAGGAGAGGGAGGATGCGATAGTGCGCGAATACGGCGCCGTGTTCATAATCGGCATCGGAGGGACACTCTCGGACGGCAAGGCTCACGACGGCAGAGCCGCCGACTATGATGACTGGACAAGCCTTAATTCAGACGGATACAAGGGCCTCAACGGTGACCTCCTGCTTTGGAATCCGGTGCTTGAAAGGGCCTTCGAAGTCTCAAGTATGGGCATCAGGGTGGACAAGACAGCCCTAAGGACCCAGCTCAAGCTCAAGGGTGAGGAATACAAGGAAGAACTGATGTTCCACAAGATGCTCCTCGAGGACAAGCTCCCATACACCATCGGCGGAGGTATCGGTCAGTCTCGACTCTGTATGTTCCTGTTGAGAAAAGCCCACATCGGAGAAATCCAGAGCAGTATCTGGCCCGAAGAAATGAGGGCTGAATGCCACAAATCCGGCATTGAGCTCGTCTGATTTTTCCTCTGATTCAAAAAAATCAATAATTATTATTATCTTTGCAATCCGCATTTTGCGGGGAAAGGTTCGGTAGCTCAGTTGGATAGAGCAACAGCCTTCTAAGCTGTGGGTCTTGGGTTCGAATCCCAACCGAATCACGAAAATCGGCCTCTCAGGTATCTGGGAGGCCGATTTTTTATAATTTGTCCGATATTTGTCCGATATAGGATTCGTCAAACGGTAGTGTTTCATTGAGTGTGTCCGGAGCCGGTCCCTCGGACTCTTTAGATATGCAAATATAATCAGTTTTCTTTTGGTTTGTCATCTTCGGACATACGATGTGGACCCGTTCAAGTATCCGGTCAACGAATTCGAATACCACTTC
>JAEDLO010000014.1 GCA_016295245.1 Bacteroidales bacterium
GAGGCCTAGCTTCTTTTTGCCTTCTCCCAGGCGCCGTTGCCTCTATGAGAGGCGAGGTAGGCCATTCCCCTGAAGGTGTTTACATTCATAAACAGGAAATAGTATGCCACCTTGGCGATGCGCGTCTTGCGACCCTTGCGGTCAGCTGCCATTCCATAGAGCGCCAGAGCGTAGAAGGCAAGCTGGAAGGCGAGCAGTATGCCGTAGAGCAGCGGCTTTCCCGACCAGAGCAGGGCGATGTTGAGCGGCAGCTCAAGGAAAAGCAGACTCGGGGTGATGCACCAGCGCAACACGCGGTGCGAAACGAATTGGAAAGAAAGCATTCCGTAGCGCAGTGGGTTCATCAGGCGCCTTAGCCTCCATACGCTTTGTAGTCCTCCGGCGGCAATTCGCCTTTTTCGCTTGCTTTCCTCGCGAATGTCGAGCGAAGGCGACTCGAGTGCATAGGCATCCTTGCAATAGGCTATCTTGTAGCCGCTTGCGGCTATCTCCATAGAGCAGATGAAGTCATCCAGCAGGGTGTCCGTACCCATAGGTTTCCACAACTCGCGCCTGATTGCAAAGAGCTCTCCTGCAGCGCCCTGTGTTGAATAGAGGCGGGAGTCGAGATCCTTGAGGAAAGACTCGTATTTCCAGTAGAAACCTTCGGTACCGGCGGCATTGTCGCTGTCTGTGCTCCTTACCCTTTTCTCGCCTGAGACGCAGCCTGTGCGAGGGTCTTCGAACTCCCTGACTATGAGCTCAATACACTCGGGGTTGAGGTAGGTGTTCGCGTCGGTCAGGACGACTATCGGAGTTGTGATATGCTCCATCGCGTGATTGAGGGCAGCCGTCTTTCCCCCACGCCGCGGGTCGTGGATGATTGTCACGTCCCCGTAGGTGGAAAGTTTGCTTACCGTGCCGTCTGTCGATCCGTCGGTAACCCAGGTGATGTGGAGTTTCCCTGCCGGATAGATAAGGGAACGACAGTTCTCCATTTTTTCTCCAATTATGTCCTCTTCGTTGTAGGCCGCAATCAGGAGGGTGACATCGGGCTTGTACTCGCCTGTGGGATGGAAACTCTTCTTGCCGAAGCGCTCTTTGAGGGCGACAAGCAGGTAGGCGAGCATACCATATCCCACATAGGTATAAAATATCACGAAGGCGAAAATCCAGAAGATGATTGCAAGAGCTTTCATAGGACGGCTGATTTTTTTGCAAATAAACGATTATTCTTCGCAAATGCAAAAATTTCACTCTCCCTTCTTCCTTGCTCCGCGAACGGGTGGAGCTTCAAGCGGATTGTCCGGCCAGGAGTGCTTCGGATAACGCCGGCGGAGCTCCTTCCTGACTTCGAAATAGGTTCCACTCCAGAAACTCTCCAGGTCCGAAGTCAGCTGCACGGCCTTGAAACCCGGGGAGAGCAGTTCCATCAGCACGGTCTTCCTGCCGCCGTCCACCCTTGGGCTGCGCCTCAGCCCGAAGCATTCCTGAAGCCTGACCCTCAAGACGGGAGCCTCGGCTCCCTGACGATATTCAAGCCTGATGCGGCTGCCGGTAGGCACTTCAATGAAGTCAGGCGCGTATTTGTCAAGTTCTTGCCTCTGGCCGTAGTCCAGAAGTGAAAGCATCACCTCGCAGAGGTCTATCTTCTTGAGTTCCTGGACGTTGAGCGTGCGGGGCGCGAAGGCGGGCAGCCACTCCGGTGCTCGTCGCAGCAATTCCCCGGCGGACAGGTCCGGAAGGCCGATATCAGGTCTCCACTCTGCCGCACAGGCAAGGCGGCGCTGCAGGTTCGCTACCTTGTCGTTGAAGTCAAACATACTTGCTCCCTGGCGCGAAGCCGCAGTTGCAACCGCCTCCAGCATCCTCTGGCGAGGGACGCCTTCCAGAGGACGGCTGCCGATGACCAGCGAGCCGATGCACCTGTCGCAGCGCAGCATAAGGGTTCCGAGCCGCGGGTCCCAGCCGAGGCGCTCCCTTTCGCTTGTCAGATCCGCCACCGATTCGGGTTCGAGCGGAGCTGCGAGAAAGATGTTGCCTGTTCCGCCCTGGACTATGCCGGCGGAGGCGACGGCGAGGTATTCGAAGGTCTGGAGCGGATCCGAAGGGTCAAGTCGCAGCTTCTCGCCGCCCGATAGCTGGAAGTGGCCCTGGCGGTTGAAGGCTATCCTTTCAGGGTAGGCATGGGCGAGCAGCGCTCCGCTCAGGAAAGGGTCGGGCGAATCGCTTTCGTCACTGGCGCCGCTGAGTTTGCGGTAATGCCGGCTTGCCGTTGTAATCCTTGCTCCAAGCGGCCCTGAGAGCCTTCCGGAGCGGAGGGCGCGTATGCGCTCATTGATATCCGCGCCGGCCGTGGCGCTGTCCAGCGGGTCCCTCTCCTCAAGCAGTGCGGCGATGTCGGCGGCCAAAGCCTTCTGGGAGGGGGCGGCCGCACAGGAAATCATCCTGGCGATGCGCGGATGGCAGGGGAGTGCGTGAATGCGGCGACCCTCAGCACTCAGCTCTCCCTTTCCGTCAAGGGCACCGATGAGACTAAGGCACTTGCGGGCATCGGCAAGGTGTTTGGCGGGTACGGGTTCCAGCCAGGGGAGTTGCTCAAAGCTGCAGCCGCCCCAGACGGCGATGTCCAGCAGGGTCGCGCTAAGGTCAGCCTCGAGGATCTCAGGCGTGCGGTTCTCCTCCATCCTCGCCTCGCTCGCTTTGCACCACAGTCTGTAACAGCGTCCGGGGCCGGTGCGGGCGGCCCTGCCACGGCGCTGATCTGCCATATCGCGGCTGATGCGCACCGTCTCCAGCCTGCTCAGGCCTGTCCTCGGGTCGAAAACCGCCTTGCGACAAAGGCCCGAATCGATTACGTTGCGTACGCCCTCGATGGTCAGGGATGTCTCGGCGATGGGCGTGGCAAGGATTATTTTGCGCCTTCCCTGCGGGTCGGGCGATATCGCCCTGTCCTGGGCGGCGGCATCCAGCATACCGTAAAGCGGTAGCACGACGCAGCCTTCGGGAATGGTCTCAAGCAGTTCGGATGTGCGGCGTATCATCGCCTCTGAGGGCAGGAATACCAGTATGTCGCCCTCCCTTTCCTTCAGAATAGTGCGCGAGAGCCAGGCGCAAAGCCGGGGAATCTCAGCCTCGGGAGGGTCGCTCTCGCGCCAGAAAGTTTCCACTTCGAACAGCCTGCCGCGACTTTCAATCAGCGGCGCATCGAGGGCTGAGCAGATAGCTCCGGCGTCAATGGTCGCCGACATTATGGCCAGCTTCAGATCCGCTCGCAGGATGCCGCGGGTCTGGCGCAGCAGGGCGAGGGCGACGTCGCTCTGCAGATTGCGTTCGTGGAACTCGTCGAAAATTACGGCTCCAACGCCTTCGAGCGTCGGGTCATCGCACAACAGGCGTGTCAGGACCCCTTCCGTCAGCACCTCGATGCGGGTGTCGCTGCTTACCCGGCTTTCAAACCTTACGCGGTAACCCACTGTCCTGCCGACGCTTTCGCCAAGCATCGAGGCCATCCTGCGGGCAATCTGGCGTGCGGCGACCCTCCTTGGCTCCAGCAACAGGATACGCTGTCCCTCTTCGAGGCACCGGAGCATAGTTAGCGGGAGCAGGGTGGACTTTCCTGCGCCGGGAGGCGCGGTCACGACAGCGCAACCGCGGCTCTTGAGCGCCTCGTTCAAACTGGAGGCAATCTCTGCTGCGGGCAGGTTGGAATATGCAGAAAGCGGATTCTTCACTCTGCAAAGATAAATAAAAACAGCAAGGATGGCCTTCACAGGGCATCCTTGCTCCAAATAGTTGGTTAGTTAATGAAAAAAACGAAGATTAATTGTATGCTGTTTCTCCGTGTTCGTAGATGTCAAGACCCTCTTCCTCGACGCGAGGTTCAACTCTGATGCCGATTGTCTTGTCGAGAACCTTGAAGATGATGTATCCGAGGGCGAATGACCAAGCGACGATGCACAGTATGCCGAGGCATTCGATTCCGAAGAAGCTCCAGCCGCCACCGTAGAACAGGCCGCCGTCAACTGCAAACAGACCGGTCATAATAGTTCCGAGGATACCGCAGACACCGTGTACTGAAACTGCGCCTACAGGGTCATCGATGTGGCAAACCTTGTCGAAGAAAGCAACTGCACCTACCATAGCTGCGCCGCAAACCATTCCGATGACTGCGCTGCCGCCTACGCTGACCAGGTCGCAACCTGCAGTGATGCCTACCAGGCCGGCGAGGATGCCGTTGCAGACGAGTGACAGGGATGGTTTCTTATAGAGGAACCAGGTGAGGAGCATAGCTGCGATACCGCCGCAAGCCGCTGCCATATTGGTGGTTACAAATACGTGAGAGATAGCTGTTGCGTTCTCCGGGCCGTCAGCAGCGAGTTGTGAACCAGGGTTGAAGCCGAACCAGCCGAACCAGAGAATGAATACGCCGAGGGCGCCGAGGGTGAGGTTGTGGCCAGGGATAGCTACAGACTTGCCGGTCTTGGTGTATTTGCCGATTCTCGGACCGAGTATCATTGCGCCGGCAAGGGCGATGGAACCGCCGCAGGCGTGAACGACTGCAGAACCTGCGAAGTCGTGGAAGCCGAGCTTGCTGAGCCAGCCGCCGCCCCAGGCCCAGTGGCCTTCGATAGGGTAGATGACTGCAGAAATAAGGATGGAAATCAGGACATAGACACCGAACTTTGTCCTTTCTGCCATACCGCCGGACACGATGGTTGCAGCAGTAGCGCAGAATACAGTCTGGAATATCAGCCAAGCCTCTTCAGGAATGCCTTCATCGCCGCGGAAAGAGATGTTGAACGGACTGATCTTGCCGATGAAACCGGCGTCTCCGTTGTGCATGATGGAATATCCGATGAACCAGAAAAGGACAGTACCCACCATAAAGTCGACGAAATTCTTCATCAGGATGTTGGCCGTGTTCTTGGATCTTGTGAAACCGGCCTCAACCATAGCGAATCCCGGTTGCATGAAGAATACGAGCATTGCTGCCAGAAGTACCCAAACCGTATCCAGACTGTTTATTGTCAATATAGTTCCCATAATGATAGATTCTAGATGTTAGACTTTACTTATTTTAAAATGCGATGCCAACGCTGGCCGTGAGGAAGGTCTTGTCGAGGTAAGGGTTCACTATGTAGCTTACGCTCAACGGGAAGCTGACCTTGTCTAGCTCTATGGTCTTGCCGTAGGTGGCGGCGAGGTTGATCACTGAGAATGGCTTGTCGGAGTACATACCCTTGAGGATGCTGGCTCCGGCTGTGAGAGTAAGGCTGCCGGCGTCTTCGAAATCAAAGCAATATGCGGCCTCGAAGTAGGAAGAGAAGCGGTTCTTGCCGTCCGCGTCCTTGTCGGCTCCGTAGAACATCGTTGACCACATAAGGGTCAGCGGGAATGCTTCCGGGGCATAGGTCAGGGTGCCTTCCAGTGTATGGCCCGTCTCGGCCGGCTTGAAATTGAAGAAACTGTCATCCAGGCCGTAAGCGGACGGATAATAATAGTCGGTGATGCCGAGGGTGAAGTTGCCGAGGGTGTATCCTATGCTCAGGTCTATCTCCGAAACTGAACTGTCAAGCGCGTAGGCTCCCCAGGCTGAGAGGCTCAGTCCTCCGATTTCAAGGCTGGCGCTAGGGAAGAGAGTGGCGCCGCTGGAGCATTCCGTGCCTCTCCACATATATTTGGATGTCAGGTCCAGGGCACCGGAGAATACCGGCTTGGCTGCTGAAGCGATGATTCCTGATGCAAGGACAGCCGAAATAGAAACGAATAACTTTTTCATACCAACAATAATTTTTCAGGTTTTTACTTTTTGTTTGCAAGGACGTCGTCGCCGTGTTCTCCCGTACGGATTGACCAGGTGTCATCGACAGGGCTGACGAAAATGCGTCCGTCTCCGACTTCGCCCGTACGCGCCGTTGAGAGGATGGCGTTGACTGCAGGTTTGACGAACTGGTCGCGGCAGATGATTGTGATTTCGATGCGGGGGATGATGTCTGTGCTGTACATCACACCTCGGTAGATTCTGTCTTCCCGGGCCTGGCCGATGGCGTGGACCTCGGTGTAGGAGAACCAGTTGATGTCTGCTTCGAAGAGTGCGTTCTTGACGTCCTCGAATTTTGTCTTTCGGACAATTGCTTCAATCTTTTTCATATAAAAACTGTTTTGAAATGATGAGTTGACAATAAACAAAAAGGCCGACCTTCACAGGCCAGCCCTTTCTTCCATATAAAAATACTAAACTAACTGTCTTGATGTATCACTGTCCGGCTGGCAGGACAGCACACAGAGAGAATCAGCTGCTGGTTCTGCTGCTGATTCTGATTGTTCTGAGCCTGCTGGTTCAAAGAGATATGTTTGAAAGTCTTGGACATTTTGTGTCTTGTTTCTGTTTGCAAAATTAGCGTTTTGAAACAAAAATCCAAATAATTCAATTAAAAATTTTGAAAAATTTTCAAGAAGGCCTGTTGTAGTGTGCTCTGAAGGGGTTTTAGTGCGGTTATAAACTATAAGTAAAAAACTCATTAAGTTTAATAAAGAACTTTATTTCTGTCGAAGATTCTGTTGATTCGGGAGTTGGGATTACATTTTTTTTCTTATCTTGCACACCAAAACAACACTACTAAATCTGATGGACCAGTTATTAAAAGGAAAAGTTGCCATCGTTACCGGAGGTACACGAGGCATCGGTTATGCAATTGTAAAGAAGTATATTCAGGAGGGTGCCACCGTTGTCCTCTGCGGATCGCGTGAAAGCACTGCACAGGAGGCTCTCGCAAAGGTGAAGGCCGAATTCCCGGAAGCCGTGGTTGACGCCCTTGCTCCGGATCTGACCAGCATCGAGTCCGTAAACAAGGCTTTCGCCTATGTGAAAGAGAAGTTCGGAAGCGTTGACGTCGTTGCAAACAATGCCGGCATCTCCCAGAATATTCCTCTTGAGAAATATACCGAAGAAGACATAGACAAGATCATCGCTGTGAACATCAAGGCCGTGTTCGTATGCTCTCAGGCTGCGGCCAATATTATGAAGGAGCAGGAGAACGGCGGCGTTATCATCAACACCAGTTCTATGGTCAGCAAGAACGGCCAGCCTTCGGGTTGCGCATATCCTGCATCGAAGTTTGCAGTAAACGGCTTCACCAAGTCGCTTGCCCGCGAGCTCGGCAAGTATAAGATTCGTGTCAACGCAGTCGCTCCGGGCATTACCAGGACCGATATGCTTGCAGTTCTTCCTGACGCAATGATCCAGCCTCTGATCAAGAACATCCCTCTCGGAAGGGTGGGCGAGCCTGAGGATATCGCCAACGCTTATGCTTTCCTTGCGAGCGATATGGCCTCATTCATCACCGGCGACATCCTTTCAGTTGACGGCGGTTCGGTCGTATAAATCAATACAACATATCTCCAATATCTGCGGGGGCTTCCTTACGGGAGTTTCCCGCGCTTTTTATGTCCTTGAACTTTAGAATAATAATACCTATATTTGTATGTTAAGATAATAGCACGAATTTATGTGGAGAAAATTTTGTGGATGGCTTCTCAAAATGCTCGGCTGGACCGTTGACGGTACCGTCGCGCCTGAGCCGAAATGCATACTTCTTGGTGTCCCTCACACAAGCATCTGGGATTTCGTAATATGTTACCTCTTCTACAAATCCGTCGGCGGTGACGCCAAGGTGATGATCAAAAAGGAAGTCTTCTTCTGGCCTCTGGGCCCCATACTCAAGGCTATGGGCGGAGTTCCTGTGGACAGGAGTAATGCCACCCAACTGGTGCTAAGCACTATCCATCAGTTCCAGACCTGCGAGACCCTTCATATGGCGATGTGTCCGGAGGGCACGCGCAAGGCCACAAAGCGCTGGAAACTGGGCTTCTACAAGATTGCCACCCAGGCGAACGTTCCTGTTTACCTGAGCTATTTCGACTGGGGTACAAAGCACGTGGGCATAGGCAGGAAGTTCGAACTCACCGGCGATCCTCAGGCTGACCTTCTGGAAATCCGCCGCAGATATAGGGATATGCATCTGACAGGCCTCCACAAAGACGGATATACAGACGAAATCTAACCCCTATCGATAATGAAATTTTCACTCAACCGACTTGGCGAATCCTACATCGATACCCTTGCCAAACTCTACCGATACTCAACATCAGTCTTTGTCAATAACAAGCAATCCGCCTATGCGGGTGCTGAAGGCGGCTACACTTACGGTGAATTCAAAAGGACTTGTGACGGTCTGTCGAAGACCCTGACCTGTTACGGCATAGGTGCCGGCGACGGTGTTGCCATCCTGGCCCACAGCCAGCCTAACTGGGCGATAGCATTCTTCTGCGCCACTGCCTTCGGCCGGGTTACCATCCCGATTCTGCCGGATTCCTCCGCAACTGAGGTGAGCAATATCCTCAACCATTCCGAAGCGAAGGCTATCTTCGTTTCCAAGCGCTGCATGCCCCAACTCAGCCAGGAATGCATAGACAAGCTCGTTTTGGTCATCGACATCGACACTCTCAAGGTCATCAAGCGCGACAATGAGTCTTTCACCTGCGACGGAAGGACCTCCGAACCGGGCGCTGACGACCTCGCAGCCCTGATATACACTTCCGGCACCACCGGCAATGCAAAGGGTGTGATGCTCTCGCACCGCAACCTCGTCCACAACATCTTCGCCTCCTACAACTGTATGAAGCGCAATGAGAAAGACAGATGGCTGAATGTTCTGCCAATGGCCCACACCTACGAGATGAGCATCGGCTTCCTCTATCCTTTCTATGTCGGAGCCTGCGTTTATTATCTCAACAGGGCCCTTTCAGTGCCTCTGTTGATGAAAGCCTTCAAGGAAGTGAAGCCGACGACGGTGCTGACCGTTCCAATGATCATCGAAAAGGTGATCAACAACAATGTGAAGCCTACCATAAGCAAGAGCCCTACGCTACGCTGGATGGAAAAGACCTTCCCGCACCTGCTCTACTTCCTGGTAGGACGACGCCTGAAGAATACCTTCGGAGGCAAGATTGACTTCTTCGGCATCGGCGGTGCCAAACTCAACACCGAAGTAGAGGCTTTCTTGCGAAAGCTGCATTTCCCTTATGCCATCGGCTACGGAATGACGGAGGCAGCTCCGCTGATCTGCGGCGCCAATCCGAAACAGACTCAGCTCGGGTCCACCGGACCTGCCGCTTACGGAGTGCAGGTCAAGCTCCACAATGTCAACCCTGAGACGGGAGAAGGCGAAATCATAGCCCGAGGCGACAACATTATGCTCGGCTATTACAAGGATCCCGAGCGCACCCGCTCCGTGTTTACCGAAGATGGTTGGCTGCGTACCAATGACCTTGCCGTAATCGACGAAAAGGGCAGGATTTCAATCAAGGGCCGCCTGAGCAATATGATACTCGGCCCTTCTGGAGAGAATATCTATCCTGAAGAGATCGAGAAAGTCATCAATGGGCTGGAGGATGTTGCCGAGTCGCTGGTTGTTGACCGTGACGGTAAACTTGTCGCCCTTGTCCAGCTGGAAGAAAATGCAATCAACTGGAATCTGGCAGGGGAGAAGGATTTCTACGAGAGGCTGGAATCTGTCCAGAAATCAATACGCGACCAGGTCAACAAGGTCGTGGGTAAGTCTTCGAAGATAGCCTCGGTCGAGATTCAGCAGGAACCGTTCAAGAAGACTGCCACAATGAAAATCCGACGCTTCCTCTACAGAGACAATCCAAACAAAAAATAATATGCGCTTCATTAAACTTAACTTGCTGTTGCTCTGTGCATTGACCGTGTACGCCTGCGACAGGTCTATGGAAACATCTTCGCCAGACGGAAGACTTCGGCTTACTCCTTCGGAGAATGAAATGGTCCTCGGCATCCGCGGTGACGACGGTTCTTTCCGGACTCTTATGACCCTCGATGTCAAAGCGCTTTCACGGGGTAAAGTCAGCCGCCACAAGGCAGACTACACTATGGTCAGCGGAAAGGCCTCACGTTGCACCAATGCCTACACCCAGACCGAATACAGTCTGGAAGACGGCAGGGTGCTGAAACTGCGCGTCTATAACGATGGATTCTGCTGGAGCGGACTCCACGACTACAAAGTGGATTTCAGTGCATCCAAGTCGAACTGGCTCCAAAGGTGGACAGAAGCCTATGAGCACTTCTTCCCCAAGGATGCCGATTACCCGGAAGATGCCAGGATTGCCTATCCTGCGCTCTTTGAATACGAAGACGGCATCTTTGCCCTCTTGTCCGAGTCTGACGTAAACAGGACTAACGCCGCAACAAGTATGTACAGGGGTGAGTTGCCTCTCAGCTTCGAGCTTCGCCCTGACGGTGAGCAGGACGGAGGATGGCAGACCCTGATTGCGGGAAGCCTTGCCGACATCGTGGAGTCCACCCTGATCACCGACAACTCGCCTCAGACAGCCTATGAAGACCTGTCGTGGATAGAACCGGGTGTCGCTTCCTGGGTTTACTGGGCATACAACCACGGTTCCAAGGAATACGAAATCGTCAAGAAATACATAGATTTCGCCGCAGAGCTGAAGCTCCCATATGTCCTTATCGACGCCGAATGGGATGAGATGCCCCTGATTGAAGCAAATCAAGGAAAGACCGTAGAGGACGCAATTGCCTATGCCGTAAGCCTGGGAGTCAAGCCTATCATCTGGTACAGCTCGTCAATAGGCTGGGTCAACGGCGCTCCGGGCCCTAAATACCGCCTCAATACTCCCGAGGACCGCGAAAAGGAGTTCGCCTGGTGTGAAAACCTGGGCGTGAAGGGCGTCAAGATTGACTTTTTCTCCGGCGATACCAACGAGAACCTCGATTTCATGATCGAACTTCTCGAGTGCGCTGCAAGACACCATCTGCTGGTCAACTTCCACGGTGCCACGACAATGCGAGGCTGGCAGCGTACATACCCTAACCTCATCAGCACCGAGGCAGTCTATGGTGCGGAGTGGTACAATAACCTTCCTTTCCTGACCAACAGGGCTGCCGCCCACAACGCAACCCTTCCGTTCACCCGCAATGTTCTTGGCTCAATGGACTACACTCCTTGCGCCTTTTCGGATTCGCAGCACCCTCATATTACCACACACGCCCACGAGCTTGCCCTCACGGCGCTTTTCGAGTCCGGCATCCAGCATCTTGCAGACCGCCCCGAGAGTTTCCTCGCCCAGCCTCAGCAGGTGCTCGACTACCTGAGCGCCCTTCCTGCCGCCTGGGATGAAACACGCTATGTCTCAGGCTATCCGGGCCGGAGCGCGGTGCTCGCACGCCGCAGCGGCAGTAAATGGTACATCACCGGCATTAACGGTCTTGATGAGGCTCAAACCCTTGACCTGGGACGGGTTCAGAGCCTGTTGGACAAGCCGTCTGAAATAACCCTGTATGCAGACTCCGCTTCGGAGAACAATCCTTGGACCATAGCAAGCCTGCCTGAACTGCCGACATCCATTGCCTGCCTGCCAAGGGGAGGATTCGTAATCACATTAAATGCACAATAATGAAACAAAAACTTCTTCACTCTCTTCTGGCGGCCTGCGCTCTTGCCGTGGCCGCAAATGCTCAAGCTCAGACTTTGAAACTTAACAATCTGGACTACTTTGAAGCAAGAGGCACCAATGTGCTCGTGTACAGCAATCTCTATGACGGAGGCTTCTGCGATGAGAAGCTCGCCGGCATCGAAATCATCCAGCGCGGTGAGCGCATTGCAACCGGAGGCGGCGTCAGGCTGATGAACACTCCGGAGCAGTGGGACATCTACTCGGAGATGACCGCCCGACGGGTTCTCCGCTCAAACAACACCATCGAGGCTGACTTCAACTACAAGGATTACGGCTTCACCTACACCCTCAGGGTCAGCCCCAAGGACAAGGGTGCCCTTATTCAGGTGGTGCTTAACTCGCCTGTACCTGAGACACTTGTAGGCAAGGCCGGCTTCAACCTGGAGTTCTTTCCGGCTTCCTATTTCGGAAAGAACTATCTTGCTGACGGCAAGGCTGGCATCCTTCCGCGCCATCCTATGCACGATACCGCCGTGCGTCCCGTATCAGAGAAGATACCTCAGTACTTCGGCGAAACTACCTTTGACGACCGGGGAAGGGGAGAGTTCCTCGTTCCGCTTCCTCTGGCCAGTGGCAAGACCATCGTCCTCGCACCCGAAGACAGGAATCTGCGCGTGAGCGTCAGTTCGAAGACCGAGCCTGTAAACCTTTATGACGGACGCCACCTCTCACAAAACGGCACCTTCGTGCTCCGCAGCATACTTCCTGCAGGCAAGACAGGAGTCGTCCTCGAGTGGTATCTCGAACCGGACAGCGATCCGAACTGGACCAGAAAGGCAAACATCGGCTTCTCACAGGTCGGTTACACCCCTGCCCAGAAGAAGACAGCCGTCATCGAGATTGACCGCAACGCCTCTCCCAAGGCCAGCGCCAGAATACTCAAGTTCAACTCCGACGGCAGCGTCAAGACTGTCCTGGAGGCGAACGCCAAGCCTTGGGGCGTGTTCAATCACCGCTACAACTATCTCACCGCAGATTTCTCGAAGATAAGCGAAGAAGGCCTCTATGCCATTGAGTATGACGGAGTAAGGACTAATGCCTTCCCGATTGCAAGGGACATCTACTCTGACAAGTGGCACGCCTCTATGGATATCTCCCTTGTAGTGGCTATGGACCATATGGAGGTGAATGAAGCCTATCGCGTATGGCACGGAAGGGCCAATATGGACGACGCCATTATGGCTCCCGCAAACATCAATATTCACGACGGCTATCGTCAGGGACCTGAGAACTATACTAAATACAAGCCTCTGGAGCACGTTCCAGGCCTTGCAGTTGGCGGATGGTATGATGCCGGAGACTTCGATATCCAGCAGAACTCCGTTGTCACCACGACCCAGGACCTTGCGACTCTGTGGCGCCTGTTCAAGCCTCAAAGGGATATGACCTTTATTGATGAGGTTACAAAATATGCCGACATCCACCGCCCTGACGGCATTCCTGATGTCGTGCAGCAGATTATGCACGGAACCCTCAATATCAATGCACAGATCGAGGCCCTCGGCTTCGTGTCCGGCAATATCGGCCAGCCTCAAATGCATCAATATCACCATCTGGGCGATGCCCTTACCCTCACGGACGGCCTTATCTACGATCCTTCGCTCAAGCCGTATGAGGTATCTGCGGACGGAAAGCGCAGCGGCACCTATGATGACCGCATCGTGATGACCAGCCGCCCTACAGCCAATTCGACTGCAGGCGCAATCATCTCACTTGCAGCGGCTTATCCTGCCCTCAAGGCGTATTTCCCCGAGGAGGCGGAAAGGAGTTTGAAGAACGCCGAAATGCTTTGGGACAAATACGCAGGAGTTGAAGACCAGGCTCCGCGCAGACATGAGTTCAATTTCCGCGGCATTGCAGACCGCAGGATCCGCGCCGCAATCGAGCTCTGGGAAGCTACCGGAAAGCAGAAGTACAAGGACTATTTCCTTCCTAAGCTCGTTGATTCCATCCAGCCGAAATTCGACGGACGCGAAACCTGGGGCAGCGCCTTCGTTTCCTTCTTCCAGTTCGAGAACATCCTTCGCGTGTATGATATCCTCGATGCCAAGACCAAGGCAAAGGTTGACGCTTCTGTGGATGAGTATCTCAAGACTTTAGCATCCAACGGTGCCGACAATCCTTACCTCGTGCCAATCGTAGGCTCAGGCTGGGGCGGTAACAACCAGGTCATCAGCAACTCATTCAATGCTTATCTGCTTTGGAAGAAATATCCTGAGAAAGTCGATCCGGAGATGATCTTCAAGGGCTTGAACTATCTCTACGGCTGTCATCCTTACAACAATGCCTCATTCATCACCGGCGTGGGCGTCAATACCAAGAAGGTCGCCTATGGAAACAACCGTGCCGACTATACCTTTATTCCGGGAGGTGTGGTCCCGGGTCTTCTTGTGATGGATCCGGACTATCTCGAAAACAAGGATGACTATCCATTCCTCTGGGGTGAGAATGAGTGTTGCGTGAACTCGGTTCCGAATTACGTGATGCTCACGCTCGCAGCCCAGGAAGTCGCATCGCAAATCAATAAATGAGTAAAACAATATGAAAAAAATCTTCTCTATCCTCCTATTCCTTGTACTTAGTATTGGGGTTGTCAACGCCTATGATGACGGCCTTCAGAGAAGTACGCCTGAAGCCCAGGGCGTCAGCTCCAGGGCTGTAGCTGAACTGTTCAGCAAACTCGAGCAGGGTGGCTATGAAGTTCACGGCCTGATGATCCTTCGCCACGACAAGGTCATCGCTTCGCACTGGTGGGCTCCATACGCTCCCGACCAGCTTCATCCGATGTACTCCAACACAAAGACCTATACAGCTGCAGCCATCGGCTTCGCAGTCCAGGAAGGTCTGCTCAGCGAGGAGGACAGAGTAATGGACTTTTTCCCGGAGCTGCTCCCAAAGGAGCTTCCTGCCGGTCTTGAGAAGCTCAAGGTCAAGCACCTGCTCTCGATGAGCGCAGGCCACGCTTCCACTTCTTATCCCGGTTCCGGAAAGGCTCAGATCAAAGCCTTCCTCGCGACTCCGTTCGCCCACGAGCCGGGCACGAGCTTCGCATACGACATCACCTGCTCCCACGTGCTTTCGCACATTATCACCCGCGTCAGCGGAGTGAGCCTCTATGAGTATCTCAAGCCGCGTCTGCTGGACCCTCTCGGCATAGTGGACATAGTCTGGGAGATGGATGAGGACGGCTGCAATATGGGCAACGGAGGCCAGCATTCGCGTACCTCCGACCTTGCCAAGTTCGGCCTCTTCCTCAAGAACAGGGGAAAGTGGAAAGGCAAGCAACTGCTTGCTGCAGAGTGGATTGACAAGATGACCACTCCTCAGATCTACCAGAACCCCAATCGAAGCGCCGAGCAGAATGCGAAGGATGACGGCAGCCAGGGTTACGGTTATCAGACCTGGATGGGCCGCCACAACTCCTATCGCGCCATCGGCGGCTGCAACCAGCTTACTATGGTCATTCCGGAGTGCGACCTGGTAGTAGCCTGCAATAGCAACGTCCGCGATGAGAACGGTTTCAACAGCCTCATCTATGAGTTCGCCGATACCTTCTCCGACAAGCCTTTGAAGGCCGATCGCAAATTCAAGCTCGATGAGCAGCTGTCGAAGTACGCTCTTCCGATGCCTTTCGCCCCTTCAAAGCCGCAGGATATCAGGCGCTCGGGAACCCTGCGCTACCGCATAAGCGACAACTCCCTGGGTATCAAGGGATTGGCGCTTCGTTTCGATGCTCAGGGCAATATGAATCTCACCCTTGAATATAAAGGTTCGGTGAGCAACATTCCTTTCGGTCTTGACAGCTGGAAGTTAGGCTCCACCGACAGGACCGTCAGCGCACAGCGCCTCGTGTACCCTAACACTATGTGCGTAACTCCTTATCAGACAGCAGCTAGCTGCAGCTGGACAGGAAAGGGTGAACTCAGCGCATATTGTCTGTCTCTGTTCAATGTTGGCACTTCCGAAACCTTCGTCTTCAATTTCGACGGCGACAATCTCATCCTCGAAGTCGAAGGCAACAGGCTCCGCGGCAGTCTTGTCGGCGGCAGCCTTCCGACGCCTGAGCGCGACTGGCAGAATTGCCTCTGGTACGACACCCCGGCGGAAATCTGGCTCGAAGCAGTGCCTCTGGGCAATTCGCGTATGGGCGCAATGCTATATGGCGGCACCGCACAGGAGCGCCTCCAGCTCAATGAGGAGACCTTCTGGAGTGGCGGCCCTCACAACAACAACAGCCCGCGTTCGCTCGCAAGGCTGCGCGAGGTGCAGGAGCTGATTTTCGAGGGACGCGAAGAGGAAGCCGAAAAGATCATCGCCCAGGACTTCGTCGTCGGCCCTCACGGAATGCGCTACCTGACCCTGGGCAACCTGCTTATCAACTCCGAGGGCATCGACGCCTCGAAATGCAGTGGATATCGTCGCGATCTCGACCTCAGAAGGGGAGTGGCAAGCGTAAGCTTCACTGCTCAGGACGGTGTGACTTACACGCGCAGCGCCTTCGCATCACTGCCGGACGGCCTGGTAGTAATGCGTATTGCGGCAGACAAGGCCGGAGCTCTGAATCTCGAGCTCGGTCACGAATGCGTCCTGCCTTCAAGCACCGAAGCGGAGGGTAATCGCCTGACCATCAGGGTTGACGGTGTGGAGCAAGAGGGCATCCCTGCCGCATTGAGGGCAGTCTGCAAGGTTGAGGCTCTAACTGACGGCAAGGTAGCTCCTTGCGAGAAGGACGGCCGTGCCTGCCTGAGCGTAAGCGGCGCCTCAGAGCTTGTGCTGCTTGTAAGCGCAGCCACCAACTTCGTCAACTACCACGATGTCAGTGCCAACCCGGATGAGCGCTGCGAGAGCACTCTCGCTGCCGCCCGCAAGTACAGCTTCGCGCAAATGCTTGATCGTCAGATTGATGCCTTCAGTAAGCAATACGATCGCGTAAGCCTGAGCCTGGGCAAAACCACAGAGGCATCCGCCCTCCCTACAGACCGCAGACTCGCCGGCTTCAAGGACAGCGGCGACCTGGGTATGGTATCGCTGATGTTCAATTACGGCCGTTACCTGCTGATAGCCAGCTCGCAGCCTGGCGGTCAGGCTGCCAATCTTCAGGGCGTCTGGAATGACAAGCTCAATGCTCCTTGGGATTCGAAATACACCATCAACATCAACGCCGAGATGAATTACTGGCCGGCCGAGGTCTGCAACCTCTCCGAAAATGCCGAGCCTCTCTTCTCAATGATACGCGACCTGTCGGAGACCGGTGCGGTAACCGCCCGTCAGATGTACGGCGCCCGCGGCTGGATGGCACATCACAACACTGATCTCTGGCGCATCGCCGGACCGGTGGACGCACCTGCCTGGGGTATGTTCCCTAACGGAGGCGCCTGGCTCGCCACCCACCTCTGGGAGCACTACCTCTTCACCAAGGACAAGGCCTTCCTTCAGGAATGGTATCCTGTCCTCAAGGGTGCTGCAGATTTCTATCTTGACTTTATGCAGCGTCACCCGAAGAACGGATATATGGTTGTAGTGCCTTCTGTTAGCCCTGAACATGGCCCTGTGGGCAAGAATACCAATATCACCGCCGGTTGTACTATGGACAACCAGATTGCCTTCGATGCCTTGAGCGCCGCCCTGGGCGCCGCACGCGAGCTTGGGGTGGACGAGGCCTACAGGGATACTCTCGAGCGCACCATCGCCCAACTTCCTCCAATGAAGGTGGGCCGTCACGGTCAACTTCAGGAGTGGATGGAGGACGGCGACGACCCTAATGACGAGCACCGCCACATCTCTCACCTCTATGGCCTCTATCCTTCAAACCAGATAAGCCCTTACAAGACACCGGATCTCTTCAAGGCTGCGGGCGTAACCCTCAAGCAGCGCGGCGACCAGGCAACGGGCTGGAGCCTCGGTTGGAAGACCAACTTCTGGGCAAGGATGCTCGATGGCGAACACGCCTACACCATTATCAAGAATATGCTCAACATCCTTCCTTCGGAGTCTTTTTCGGATATGCGCAAATACCCTGACGGCCGTACTTTCCCTAATCTGTTTGACGCACATCCGCCTTTCCAGATTGACGGCAATTTCGGAGTCACTGCCGGTATAGCAGAGATGATAGTCCAGAGCCACGACGGAGCGATTCATCTTCTTCCTGCAATCCCTCAGGCCTGGCAGGAGGGTAGTGTAAAGGGCCTGCGCGCCCGAGGCGCCTTTGAACTTGACATTAACTGGGAGCAGGGCAAACTTCGCAAGGCTGTCATACGCTCTCTTGCAGGAGGTCCTCTTACCGTGCGTTCTTACGAGAAACTCGATATCCCGGGATCAAGGCTCGTTGAGGTCCACAAAGTGGAAGGCTTGCCGGATGCATATGATTATCAGCTCAATACCAGAAAGGGCCAGGAGATAGTGATTAATAAACAGAACTGATGTTATAAAAAACCGAAAAAATATTTGCAAAATAATTTATCTTGTTTTATCTTTGCGGTGTAATAGTAAAGTAATACAGTAATTATTTATTGATATGGTAAAGAAATTATACAGATCAAAGACCGACAGAAAGATCTTCGGTGTTTGTGGTGGAATTGCAGAGTATTTCGGAGTTGATTCAGTAATCATCCGTCTTATTTTTCTCTTCCTGACTATATGCGCAGGCTGTGGAGTCCTCGCATATTTGATTTCCTGGATTGTAATTCCAGAGCAGCCCGCTGGTTATATTGACTACAAATAATATTTAAGTAATGAAGAGATTTCTCATTATTGCGAGTGCGATGCTTTGCGTCGCACTCTCGGCATCAGCACAGCAGCAGATGCCTCCGATTCCTGTCGATCCGGCAGTAAAGATCGGAAAGCTTGACAATGGCCTTACCTACTATATCCGTCACAATGCGGAGCCTGCAGGCCAGGCTAACTTCTATATCGCCCAGAAGGTGGGTTCCATCCTCGAGAACGACAGTCAGAGGGGCCTTGCCCACTTCCTTGAGCATATGTGCTTCAACGGTACTAAGAACTTCCCGGGAAACAGGGTCATCAAGTACTGCGAGTCTATCGGTGTGAAGTTCGGCGCTGATCTCAATGCCTACACTTCTATTGACGAGACTGTTTACAACATCGACAATGTCCCTGTCGCTACCGTTCCAAGCGCGGTTGACAGCTGTCTGTGGATACTCCACGACTGGGCTGACGGCCTTCTGCTCACCGACGAGGACATCGACCACGAGAGGGGAGTGATCCACGAGGAGTGGCGTACACGAATGAACGCCCAGATGAGGATGTACGAGAAGATTCTTCCGGCTCTGTATCCTGACGGCAACCGTTACGGCCACAGACTTCCTATCGGTACTATGGAGGTTGTCGACAACTTCCCATACAAGGTGCTTCGTGACTATTATGAAGAGTGGTATCGTCCTGATCAGCAGGGAGTTGTTGTCGTAGGTGACATAAATGTCGATGAGGTTGAGGCTAAGATCAAGGAGATTTTCGGCACCATCGCCACACCTGTAAATCCAAGCGTGAGGGAGTATGTCCAGATTCCTGACAATGCCGAGCCTATCGTGGCTCTCGCCACCGACAAGGAACAGCCTTATGCAATGGCCTATATCTTCTGCAAGCACGACGCCATTCCTGATGCAGCCAAGGGAAATCTTGACTATCTGGTCTATGATTTCGCCAGGGATATGATTGACCAGATGATGGCTCAGCGTATCCTTGAGCTCTCCCAGCTTCCTCAGCCGCCGTTCGCTCAGGCTCAGGTCGGAGATGATGACTATTTCCTCTCCAAGACCAAGAAGGCATTCACCGGTGTTGTAGTATTTGACCCTCAGGATCTTGAGAAGAGCTCAACTACGGTTTACCGCGAGATGCTCCGCGCAATGCGCAACGGTTTTACCGCTTCTGAGTATGAGCGCGCAAAGGCCGAGTACCTCAACAACCTCGAGTCTGCTTACAATATGCGCGAGAAGACCAAGAGCGCCACTTACTGCTCTCAGTATGTTCGCCACTTCATCGACAATGAGCCTATCCCGGGCATCGAAAATGCCTATGCTCTTGCCCAGCAGCTTGCTCCAAGCATCCCGGTTGAGGTTGTGAACCAGATTGCCGCATCTTTTGCAAGCGAGGGAAATCTCGCAGTGGCATATTTTCTCCCTGAGAAGGAGGGTGTAAGCTACCCTTCAGAGGCTGAACTCGTCAAGATGTTCAAGGCCGTGGCCGCAGAGAATATCGCTCCTTACGAGGACAAGGTTTCTGACGAGCCTCTCATTTCCGAACTTCCGAAGCCTGGCAAGGTCAAGAGCACAGAAGTGGCCAAGTTCGGCTACAAGGCCCTTACCCTCTCAAACGGTGTCAAGGTGTATCTCAAGAAGACTCCGTTCAACGCCGACCAGATTATTATGAGAGCATACAGTCAGGGTGGATTCTCACTTTATCCGGAAAGCGATGCACTCAGCATCAGGGCCTTCTCTGATTTCTTCAATGCCGGCGGTGTGGGCAACTTCAGCGTGACCGACCTGTCAAAGGCCCTTGCTGGCAAGAAGGTAAGCGTCACTCCTTATGTAAGCTACAGCTCCGAGGGTGTAAGAGCCAGCTCGACCCCTAAGGACATCGAGACAATGATGCAGCTGAACTATCTGTACTTCACCGCACAGCGCAGCGACAATGATGCCTTCGTATCATCACGCAACAAACTGGCCGCCGTCCTTCGCAACGCGGAACTGCAGCCTACCTCAGCCCTTCAGGACTCCCTCTACCTCGCCCTCTATGGCAAGAACCCATACATCGGCCAGCTTAAGGTAGCCGAGCTCGACAATGTGGATTACGACCGCATTATGAAGATTTCAAAGGAGAGATTTGCAAACGCAGCTGATTTCTACTTCGTGTTCACCGGAAACTTCGACGAGGCTGTCCTCATTCCTCTCATCGAGCAGTATATTGCCACTCTGCCTGCAAAGGGCAAGAAGGAAAAGGCCAAGGATATCACTCCTTACGCAGTCGGCCAGACCAAGTGTGTCTTTGATAAGCCAATGGAGCTTCCTTCAACTACCGTAGTATATCTTGAGTCAGGAAAGGCCAAGTACAACCTCAAGAGCAAGATTGCTATGGATATGGCTAACCAGGCCCTCACCGTTATCCTCCTTGAGGAGATCCGTGAGAAGGAAGGCGGAACCTATGGCATTCAGTCAGCAGGCCAGATGGACAATATCCCTAATCCTACTGCAGTGCTCCAGATAGTTTACCAAACGAATCCTGATCGTTACGAGGATCTCAATTCAAAGATTGAGGCAATCGTCAAGGAATTCATCGAGAAGGGCCCTTCTGAAGAGAACCTCGCCAAGGCAAGAGACTATCTGCTTAAGAACTACGATGAGAACATCCGCGAAAACAGCTACTGGACTTCTTCATTGATCGAGTACCTGAACAACGGCATTGACCTCATCTCTGAATACAAGCACGTAGTGGAATCCATCACCGTCGAGGACTGTCGCAAGGCCATCGCAGACATCTGCAACCAGGGCAACCACGCTCTCGTAGTGATGAACGGCGTAGCCAAGTAAGTCCCTCGATCCAAATAACTTCACATAGCAGGAGGATGACCGGCAAGTCTCAGAACTTGAGGTCATCCTCTTTCTGATTTTTGAAGTCAACGCAGCTATTCGTTTTTTCATTATATTTGTATGTTATAGATTTAGGCGATATGAATAAGCTGAAATTCTGGATTGATAACGCCAGGAGTGTTGCTTTGCCCCAGAGCCTCCTTCCGTGCATAACTGCGATAGTACTTTCCATAGGGCATGACGGCTTCTTCTGGCCCCTGGCTATCCCTGTTGTGCTGGGCATAGCTGCGGCCCATCTCGGGATGAACCTCGCGGATGATTATTTCGATTATATGAAAGGTCTTCCGTCGGGCGAACTGCGTTCCACTCTCGCCGCAGGAGGTTCGGTGCGTGCCCGGATGGAGAAGTGTCATTACATCCTTTCAGGGCAAGCGAACGCCAAGGACCTTCGCAACACTTTTGTGTCCTTCCTGGCCTTTGCGGGACTGATGGGCCTGATTGTCGTTGTGGTTCAGTACCTGCGCTGCGGCCTGGTTTCAGCTCTGTTCATCTGCTTCTATGCCCTCCTGGCCCTGGCGCTCGGCATCCAGTATTCCGCCGCGCCCCTGCGCCTTGGCTACCACGGCTTCGGTGAGGTGGTGATCGGCGTGATGTTCGGCCCCCTGAATATGATGGGCGTATGCGCTGCGATGACCGGCTCCGCCTTCCGCCCGGATATGTTCCTTCTGAGCCTGGGCGTCGGCTGTATGGTGACTAACATCGTCTATGTCCACTCCGTGATGGAGAGCGAAGCGGACAAGCAGCTCGGCAAGTTTACCTTCGCCCATCTTCTCGGAAGCAAGAAGGCTCAGACAGCCGCCATTGGCTGTTTCGCGATTTTGCCTTTCATCTGTCTGCTAATCAATATTATATTATATGACTGGAGCCCTTGGTTCCTGCTCACTCTGGCGACCCTTCCTATGTCGCTTTACCTTGTCAAGTCCACCTGGGCCTTCATCAACGACCTCCCTCGCAACGACAGGCCGCGCTGGTGGATGGGACCTATGGGGGATTGGGACAACTATGTCAAGGCCGGTATCGACTGGTTCCTTTTCCGCTGGCTGATGGCCCGCAATATCGATACCTTCTTCTGTCTGATAGTAATTGTCGTTTACATAATCGGTCTCTTCGTATGATCAAGCAATATTTCTACCTCGCCCAGTGGTTCATCAGGGCCCGTTTCTTCGGACGCAGGGCTCCGCTCCAGACGGTGCTTTTCATCACTGACAAATGCAATCTGCGCTGCAAGCACTGCTCGGTTTACGGAAGCGCGGGCTACCGTCAGCGCAAGTTTGACGACATATTGGAGGACATGAAACGCTCTTACAAGGCGGGATCCCGTTTCATCGATCTCGAGGGAGGGGAGCCGACACTCTGGAAGGAGGACGGAAAGACCATAAATGACATCATCGATGCCGCTATGGAGCTGGGCTTCTTCTCCGTGACCGTCACCACCAACGCCCAGCAGGACTTCTCCTGGATCCATCCCCACTCAATCTGGGTGTCTATGGACGGAGTCGGAAAGTATCACGAAGCTGTCAGGGGCGAAGGCACTTTTGCAAAACTTGAGGAGAATATCGCCCGTAGCGGCAAGAAGCACATTTGCGTGAATATGGTAATCAACAGCCTCAACTGGGAGTCGCTTGACGCTGCAATGGAATATGTCAGGAATAACCCGGCCATCGAGCAGATTTCAGTAAACTTCCATACTCCGTATCCGGGAACCGAACATCTCAAACTCCCCAACGACAAGAAGGCGGAACTGATAGACAAGGTGCTGGAATACAAGAAGAAAGGCTATCCGATAATGAATTCCCGCTCGGGGCTTAAGAAGATGCGCCGCAACACGCTCGGGCAGATAAGGCTCGGAAAGGAGTGTTTCGTGACCAACTTCATCTATCCGGACGGAAGCGAGGGCCTATGCACCGGCTACGGCACTGACCAATGCCGTGACTGCGGCTTTTGTATGGCCGGGGAGATGGCCTCAGTATTCCATTTCTGCCCCGATACCCTGCTTGCCGGCTTTAAACTTCGTATGTAACCATCATTTTTAACACTTATTTTTATGAAAAAGTTCTTTTATTGTCTTGCGGCACTGGCAGTTCTTGCCGGATGCTGTTCTGAGGTCAAGAGTCCCGTTCTGACAGTCGAAGGCGGAAAAGTACAGGGTGTCCCTACAGAAACTGAGGGCGTTCTTGTATTCCGCGGTATTCCTTACGCAGCCCCTCCTATCGGAGATTTGAGGTGGAAGGCCCCTCAGCCTGTCCTGCCTTGGGAAGGAGTGAAGTTGTGTGACCGCTTCGGCCATCCGGGATATCAGGCTGTCCACTATCCGGGCAGCTACACTACCGAGTGGGGCTATGGCGCAGAATCTCCTTACAGCGAAGACTGTCTATATCTGAATGTCTGGACCCCGAAGGCCGGTGTTACCGACGCCAAACTCCCTGTCGCTCTCTGGATTCACGGAGGCGGCTATCGCGAAGGCTGGGGCTCCGAGCCTGAGTTTGACGCCCAGGCCTGGGCCGAAAAAGGCGTAATCCTCGTTTCCATCAACTACCGTCTCGGCGTGTTCGGCTTCCTTACCCATCCCGAACTCTCAGCCGAGAATCCTAATGGCGTGAGCGGCAACTACGGCGTCCTCGATATGATCCAGTCTCTGAAGTGGATTCAGAACAATATCGAGCAGTTTGGCGGCGATCCCGGCAATGTCATGATTTTCGGACAGAGCGCAGGCGGCGGATCCGTCAAGACCCTGTGCGAGTCACCTCTTGCCCGCGGCCTCTTCCACAAGGCAGTCATTATGAGTGCAGGCGGTCTCACCATCCCTAATCCTAACGCACAGCCTATGCTGGCAGCCTTCAGACGCTTTGTGCCTAAAACCCTTGCAGAAGCAGAGGCCGGAGTCAAGACCGTAATGGACTGGGCAGGCTTCGACAATCTCCAGAAGATGAGGGCTGCCTCTACCGAGATGATTTACACTGCTGGCAACTTCTATTCAAATGTCAACAAGACCTACGCTCCTGTAACCGCACAGCCGTTCGTTGAAGGCTATGTTTGCACCAAGAGCTTTGACGACGCAGCCATTGCCGGCACCCTTGCCGACATTCCGTATATGATAGGCTACACACTCAATGATATGGGTGATATGGCAGGCGGAATCGCCGCATTCTGCGCAAACCGCCAGGAGAAGGGAGCCAAGGCCTGGGCCTATGAGTTCGCCCGCCCTCTTCCGGACGACGGCTCACATCCTGAAGTGACCTCCCGCCTGAAGGGAGCTTTCCACTCATCCGACCTATGGTTCGTGTTCAAGTCGCTTCAGCATTGCTGGCGTCCTTGGACCCAGGGTGACTGGGACCTCTCTGAAAAGATGCTCACTGCCTGGACTAACTTCGCCAAGTACAGCGACCCTAACGGCCCTCAGGGAGGCGAGTGGACAGCTTGCACCAAGGAGAATCCTTCATTTATGCTCTTCAAGCTCGACGCCAACGATGCTGAAGCATCTGAGATGGGCGCGCCTATTAAACCGTAATACAAATAAATTGAGTATATTTGCCGTCCTATGAGCTGGATGGCGGAAATATTCACAGAACCGACTTATGTCCAGGCGGCGCTGCTCATTTCAATGATCTGCGCCGTCGGACTTATTTTCGGGCAGCTGAAGTTCAAGGGTGTGAGCCTTGGGGTGACCTTCGTGTTCTTTGCAGGTATCGTCGTAGGCCACATCCTGAAGGCTTGCGATGTTCAGATCAATTGGGAGATGATTTCTTTCGCCCAGAACTTCGGCCTCATCCTTTTCGTATATGCCTTAGGCCTTCAGGTCGGCCCCGGTTTTTTCCCCTCGCTGAAAAAAGGAGGCATCAAGCTGAATATTGTGGGCTTGCTCCTGCTTTTCCTGACCACTCTGTCCGCAATTGTGATATATCTCCTGACTCCGGTCAGCTTCGCGGACTCTATGGGGCTGCTCTGCGGAGCGGTAACCAACACGCCTATGCTGGGTGCCGCCCAGCAGGCGCTGCTTGATGTCCATCCGGAGCAGCTGGATGCCGCCAACAGTATGGCGACGGCCTGCGCTGTGGCATATCCTTGCGGCGTGCTCGGCGTGCTCCTTGCAATGGTCATTCTCAAATACACCATTGGACGCAAGGACCGTCCGGCAGTGCACGATCCGGCAGGGGAAACCTATGTGGCGGAGTTCCACGTCAGCAATCCCGCCGTCTTCGAGAAAGATCTCAAGAGCATTGCAGCCCTTTCCTCGAAGCACTTCATCGTCTCGCGCGTGTGGCGCGACGGCAAGGTGACAGTGCCCGATTCCACCACCGTGCTCCACAAGGGCGACCACCTGCTGGTGGTGCTGAACCGCTCGGACGTCGAAATCTTCAATATTCTCTTCGGTGAGACCGACGACAAGGACTGGAACAAGCCGGACATCGATTGGAACCACATTGACGGCTCCAGCCTGATTTCCAAGCACGTAACCGTTACCAAGAGGGAGCTCAACGGAGTGAAAATCGGATCGCTCAACCTTCGCAAGACTCTGGGTATCAATATTACACGCATCAACCGTGCGGGCATCCAGCTGGTCGCATACCCCGGCCTGAGGCTT
>JAEDLO010000015.1 GCA_016295245.1 Bacteroidales bacterium
ACGACCTCGCCAAGGAGTTCAACCAATATTACCAGCAGACCCCTATCCTCAAGGAAGCGGATGAGGCCGTACTCAAGATGAGGCTCGTGCTTATCTCGACCCTCGCATCCGTGCTCCGCAAGGCGATGGCCATACTCGGCATCGTGCTTCCTGACAGGATGTAATTCCACTCTATGCAGGTCCTTGATTATTGTGACATACCCACTTCGCTCAAGGAAGTGCAGAAGCTCGGTTGGGACTATATCGACGTCATCTTCTTTACGGGTGACGCCTTTGTGGACCATCCGAGTTTCGGAACTGCCTGCATAGCACGCTATCTCCAGAAGTTCGGCTACCGCGTTGCAGTCGTACCCCAGCCCAACTGGCGCGACGACCTGCGGGACTTCCGCAAACTTGGGGCACCCCGCCTGTACTTCGCCGTCAATTCGGGGGCGATGGACTCGATGGTCAACCACTACACGGCGGGAAAACGCCTGCGACACGACGACGCCTACACTCCTGAAGGCCGCTTCGGCCAGCGACCGGACCGCGCCGTAACCGTCTATTCAAAAATCCTCAAGTCTATATGGCCCGACGTGCCCATTGTCATCGGCGGCGTTGAGGCCTCGCTGCGCAGGCTCACCCACTATGACTACTGGGATGACCGCCTGATGCCGTCAATCCTTGTGGACAGCGCTGCGGACTACCTCTGTTACGGAATGGGGGAGCGCCCTATGCTTGAACTGACCAGGGCCATCGAAGCCGGGCGCAACCGTTCCCAGATAGACCGCATCCCTCAGCTGGCCTTCCTGCGTAGCGGCAGGTGCAAGGTCGAGGACGCGCTCATACTCCATTCTTACGAGCGCTGCCTTTCCGACCGAAGGGCCTTCGCAGAAAACTTCCACCAGATCGAAACCCACGCCAATATGCTCCACCCGCAGACCATCGTGGAGCCCGTCGGGGACGGCTATGTCCAGGTCAACCCTCCGTATCCGCCGGCAAGCGAAGATGAAATGGATTCCTTCTGGGACCTGCCATTCACCAAGCTGCCGCACCAGCGCTACAAAGGCAAACGCATCCCCGCCTACGATATGATCAAGGATTCTATCATCACCCACCGCGGGTGCTTCGGGGGATGCAACTTTTGCACTATCGCCGCCCATCAGGGCAAATTTATCCAGTCCCGCTCGGAACAGAGCATACTCGAAGAGGTAAAGCGTCTTGCCTCGATGCCCCACTTTCACGGCAATATCTCCGATCTCGGAGCGCCGACCGCCAATATGTACGGAATGCACGGAAAGGACCTGTCGCGCTGCGCGCAGTGCCGCCGCAAATCCTGTCTCTTCCCGGCTCCCTGCGTCAATCTGGACCGCAATCACGAGAGGGTGATTGCCCTGTACCGCAAGGTGGACGCCGTCAAGGGAATACGCCACAGCTACATCGGCAGCGGCGTGCGCTACGACCTTTTCCTTGACGAAAACGGCTTCGTGGATCCGTCAGGCAAGGAATATCTGAGGGAACTGATGCTCCACCACGTGTCCGGACGCCTGAAGGTCGCCCCGGAGCATACCGAAGACAAGGTGCTGGACTATATGGCCAAGCCTTCGTTCAAGCTCTTTAAGCGACTGAGGACTGAATTCGACAAGATAAACCGAGAGAACGGCACCCATACCGAACTCGTTCCGTATTTCATCTCGTCACACCCCGGATGCCGGCTTCAAGATATGCTGGCGTTGAGGGCAAACCCCTCACTCAGAGGCATTTGGATGGATCAGGTGCAGGACTTTACTCCGACTCCAATGACCACATCTTCGGTGATGTTCTGGTCGGGAATAGACCCCAGAACGATGAAGCCGGTCTATGTGGAAAAGGATCCTGAAAGAAAAAAGGCGCAGAAAGCGATTTTTTTTAGAAAAAAGTAGCTATAATTGCACTCCGAAATAAAACTGTTCACAATTAACTTTCTAACAACATTTTTTATATGTCAAAGGACAACAAGAAACGTCATATCATCAGTTATGAGAATATGTCTCCTGAACTTGCCGAAGCATTTGCTGAGAAGTATCCGAAAGGCTTCAGCGACTATCTGAACGACTTGAACAAATATACAAAGCCTGATGGTACTCCTTTCTATGCTGTTCTTATCGAACTTCCGGAGGATATTTATCTTGTAAAAGTAAAAGTCAAGATAGACGATGCCGAAGACATCGAGAGATGGCTTGACGGCGAGGATGACGATTCTGATTCGGATCAGGTATCGGCTCCGGCAGAAGGAGATGCAACGCTCCCTGATGAAAACATCGCCCAGTACGGCTCAGGGGATGATGATGCATCTGAGTAAGTTAACAGACCATCAGAAGATTCTGATACTCAGTTTTGTCGTCGGCGTGCTCTCTGGGTGCGCCGCCGTTTTCCTTGACTGGGCCATCCATCAGATAAAGCACCTGCTCAATGGTGATTTCTGGGGTACGGGCATCTACGAGTGGCAGTACCTAATCCTGCCGGGTATTGGTATGCTCATTTCGCTCCTGCTCCTGAAAACCGTCGTCCGGGACAACATCGGTCACGGTGTAACCAAGGTTCTCCTTGCCGTTTCCCGCAACGAATCCAAGATCAAGCCCCACAATATCTGGTCTTCGGTGCTGACCTCATCCGTAACCATCGGTTTCGGAGGATCGGTCGGAGCCGAGGCGCCTATCGTCTATACCGGAGCCGCAATCGGTTCAAATCTCGGAAGGCTTTTCGGCCTGTCCTACCGCAACATAACCATACTCCTGGGCTGCGGTGCTGCCGGAGCCATAGCCGGTACCTTCAAGGCTCCGCTCGCCGGAGTGCTCTTCACGATGGAGATTCTGCTCTTCAACGTGTCGATGACCTCGCTGCTGCCGCTGCTGTTGTCAACGGTGTCGGCGACCGTGATTTCATACATCTTCCGCGGACAGAACGCAGTCTTTGCCTGTACGGTCAGCCCGTTTATGATGCCGAATATCCCTTACTACATCATCCTCGGCATCATCTGCGGTTTCTGCTCGCTGTACTTCACCCAAACCACCCTGTGGCTGGAGGACAAGATAGGCAAATTCAACAATGCCTATATGAAGTGGGCTGTCAGCGCCCTTGCGCTAGGCGTGCTCATCTTCCTTTTCCCACCTCTTTACGGTGAGGGCTATGACTCGCTGCTCGCTCTGCTGAACGGCCAGGAACTGAAAGTGGAAGGCAGTACGGTGCTCTCCTTTATGATGCGCTCTCCTTGGGGCGTACCCTGCTTCTTCGCCCTGATATTCTTCTTCAAGGTCTTCTCGATGACCCTTACCAATGCCGGAGGCGGAGTCGGAGGTACCTTTGGTCCAACCCTTTTCTCCGGTGCCATAGTGGGCTTCGTTGTGGCGCGCTGCATCAACCTTCTCGGGCTGGGCGTGCCTGAGCACAACTTCGTGCTGGTGGGAATGGCGGCCCTGATGGCAGGAGTGATGCAGGCTCCGATGACTGCAATCTTCCTTATCGCGGAGATTTCGGGCGGCTATGCCCTGCTGATTCCGCTGATTCTGACGGCAACCGTTTCATACGGCACCGTGCGCATCTTCGAAAAATATTCGATCTATACCAAGCGTATCGCCCAGAGTGGCGATCTCCTGACCCACGACAGTGACCAGGCCGTGTTAACCCTGATGAAGACAGCCGACCTGATACGCGACAAATATCCGCGCATCCGAATTGAAGCTACTCTGAGGGATGTGGTGAATGCCATCCACGACAGCGACGCTGCCGTGATTGCGGTCGTTGACGAAGCCGGACGCTTCCAGGGTATGATTGACATCGCCTCAGTGCGCAAATTCATCCTCAGCACTGAACAGTACGACAAAGTCCACGTCTATAACCTGATGGAATCAACTCCGGAATACATCTATTACGATGAGAAGATGGAGTCCGTGATGAAAAAGTTCGACAAGACGGGGGCCTGGAGGCTTCCGGTTGTCAATCATGACCGCAAATACCTGGGTTTCATTTCGAAGTCGCGCCTTTTGACCGCCTATCGCGAGGAACTTCGTGAGATTGCAGCCGAGGACTGATTTGTCTTCGTCAGGGATTTTTCCTATTTTTACTCCTCTATGAAAAGGATAGTAGTGAAAATCGGCAGCAATGTGCTGACCAGAAAGGACGGCACGCTGGACATAACCCGTATGTCCGCCATTACCGACCAGGTGGCGACCCTCACCAAGAAGGGCCTGGAACTGATAGTCGTTTCTTCCGGAGCCGTAGCCTCAGGCCGCAGTGAAATCAATCCCGGCAAGGACCTGGACGATGTTTCGTCGCGCCAGCTTTTTTCCGCTGTGGGCCAGGTCAAGCTCATCAATAGATATTATGACCTCTTCCGCTGTCACGGCCTGGTCTGCGGCCAGGTCTTGACTACCAAGGACTCCCTGTCCCGTCCGGGGCAGTATGAAAACCAGCAGCACTGCATCGAGGTGATGCTCTCCAACGGCGTTGTGCCTATAATCAACGAAAACGACACCATCTCGCTTACGGAGCTGATGTTTACCGACAATGACGAGCTGTCGGGTACGATGGCAAGGATGATGAAAGCGGATATGCTGCTTATACTCAGTAATATAAACGGGCTCTACAGCGGTGACCCTACTGAGGCGGGTTCGTCGCTGATTCCTCTCGTGGAAGTGGGGGAGTCCGGAACGGACCTCTCGGAGTGCATCAGCGCCACCAAGTCTTCCGCCGGCCGCGGGGGTATGAAGACCAAGTGTGGAGTCGCCCTCCAGCTTGCCTCCGAAGGCATACCCGTCGTGATTGCTAACGGCAAGATCGAGAATGTGCTGCTTGACATCATCGACGGCAAGTCAGATGTCCCTTGTACCAGATTTGTAAAGAAAGACAAAAGATGAGTATGGAAATGTTGCTGGCGGCTAAGAATGCACGCCGCTCGGTCCAGGCCCTTGGGCCGCAGGGAAGCTCACGAGTATTGCTCAAATTGGCCTCTGCTCTCAGGAGTAACGCCGATACCATCCTCGCCGCCAACGCCGTGGACCTTGAAAGGATGAGTCCTGACGACCCAAGATATGACCGCCTCAAGCTCACGGCCTCCAGGCTTGACCAGATTGCCTCAGACGTGGAGAATGTGGCCTCGCTGCCAAGCCCTCTGGGCGAAGAACTCAGCCGCTGCGTGCGCCCCAACGGTATGGTTATCAGGAAGGTCAGCGTTCCGTTCGGAGTGATAGGCGTGATTTACGAGGCAAGGCCTAATGTGACCTCGGATGTGTTCTCGCTCTGCCTGCGAAGCGGCAATGTCGCCGTCCTCAAGGGAGGGTCCGACGCGCTCTGCTCCAACGAGGCGATCGCTTCGGTAATACGCTCCACGCTCGAAAGCGAGGGGGTTGACCCCGCTGCCTGCACCTTGCTGCCGGCAAGCCACGAGGCCAGCGATGCTCTTCTTGGCGCCGTCGGCATAGTGGACCTCATCATCCCGAGAGGCAGTTCCAGACTCATCAATTACGTGCGTGACAACGCCCGCGTACCTGTCATCGAGACAGGTGCAGGTATCTGCCACACCTATTTTGATAAGGACGGTGACCTGCAGAAAGGTGCCCTTGTAGTCAATAATGCCAAGACCCGAAGGGTAAGCGTCTGCAATGCCCTCGACTGCCTTGTCATCCACAGCTCGCGGCTTGGGGATCTCCCCGCCATCTGTTCGGAGCTTAGCGGGAGCAAGGTGCACATCTATGCGGATCCGCGCGCATACGCGGCCCTGGACGGGCATTATCCTCAGGACTTGCTCGAAAGGGCGGGAGAAGATGCTTTCGGAACGGAGTTTCTCGACTACAAGATGAGCATCAAGACCGTGGACACTCTGCAGCAGGCCCTTGAGCATATCGAGCGCTACAGCTCGAAGCACAGCGAGTGCATCATCTGTGAGAATCCGGAGACTGTCAGAGTATTCCAGGAGACTGTGGATGCGTCCTGCGTTTATGCCAATGTCTCCACCGCCTTTACGGACGGAGGCCAGTTCGGCTTTGGTGCTGAAATCGGCATATCCACCCAGAAACTTCACGCAAGGGGACCAATGGCCTTGCGCGAACTTACGACCTATAAGTATTTGATTAATGGCGAGGGCCAGATCCGCCGCCCTTGACCAGTCTCAGGCCAATTCTCATCCGTTCGGTATCGACGCTCTCGACAACGACCCTTATCTGTTGGTGGAGTTTGACCACCTTGGTGGGGTCGGTGCCCCTCGGACCCATCCTTGATACGTGGATGAGACCATTCTCGTGAAGGCCTATGTCCACGAAGGCCCCGAAGTTGGTGATGTTGGTGACGATACCCGGCAGCTCCATTCCCGTCTTGAGATCCTCGATGCTGCGTATGTCGTCGTCGAAACTGAATTCAGATGCCGCCTGGCGCGGGTCCAGACCCGGTTTGGCCAGTTCTTTAAGGATGTCGCATACTGTAGGCAGCCCGGCTTTTTCGCTTACATAGTCCTCGGGTCTGATGCCCTTGCAGAGTTTGTCGTTGCCGACGAGTTCGGCTGTGCTCACGCCCAGGTCGCGCGCCATCCTGTCCACGATTGGGTAGCTCTCCGGATGGACTGCAGAGTTGTCGAGAGGGTTGGCGCCGCCCCTGATCCTCAGGAAACCGGCGCATTGCTCGAAGGCTTTAGCCCCGAGCCTCGGCACTTTCTTGAGCTGTTCCCGACTGGTGAAGGCCCCTTCGGCATTGCGATAGCTGACGATGTTTTCCGCCAGGGCGCTGCCTATGCCCGCAACGTAGGCGAGCAGGTAAGTGGAGGCGGTGTTGAGGTTGACTCCGACGGAGTTTACGCAGCTCTCGACGGTGTTGTCCAATTCCTCGCGCAGCAGGTTCTGGTCAACGTCGTGCTGGTACTGGCCTACGCCCAGGTTCTTCGGATCGATTTTGACGAGTTCGGCGAGCGGGTCCATAAGGCGTCTGCCGATGGATACGGCGCCCCTTACTGTGACGTCCTCATCGGGGAATTCCTTGCGGGCGACCTCCGATGCGCTATAAATCGAAGCCCCGTCCTCGCTGACCGTCCATACCTTGCAGCCTTCGGGCAGGCTGATGCGCTTGAGGAAGTCCTCGGTTTCGCGGGAGGCGGTGCCGTTGCCGACGGCTATGGCTTCAATGCCATATTTGTCTATCATCTGCTGGAGGCTTGTGATGGCCTTAACCTTCTCGTTCTGAGGTGGATGCGGGTAGATGATGGTGTGGTAAAGCAGTTCTCCGCCACTGTCCAGGCAGGCAATCTTGCAGCCGTTGCGGAAGCCCGGATCGATGGCCATCGTGCGCTTCTGCCCCACTGGCGCGCTCAGCAAAAGCTGGCGCAGGTTCTCGCCGAAGACCTTGATGCTCTCGACATCCGCCCTGTGCTTGGCCTCTCGTATCACTTCGCCGCTGATTGACGGCTCCAACAGGCGCTTGAAGGCGTCATCGACGGCTAGGCGTATCTGCTCTCCAAGGGCGGCGGAAGGGTAGGAATGCTCCTGGCAGAAGTCATAATATATCTTGTTGCCGCATTTAAGCGGGTCGGTATCAATGCTAACGCTCAGGTAACCCTCGTTTTCGGCGCGCAGCATCGCCAGCAGGTTGTGCGAAGGGATGCGGTCGAGAGGGTGGCTGAATTCGAAGTAGCTGCGGTATTTGGCGGCTTCAGGGGAGCTCTTTCCGCTCTTGGTGACCTTGGAGCATATGCGTCTGAGACGGAAGATGCCGCGCAGGTTCTCCCTGATTGCAGGGGTCTCGCTCAGCCTTTCGGCTATGATGTCTCGCGCGCCGGCAAGGGCTTCCTGCACATCCTTGACCTTGTCGCCTACGAACTTGCGGGCATCACTTTCTGGCCTTGAGGTCTTTACGTTCCACATCAGGTCGGCAAGCGGCTCGAGGCCCAGCTCCTTTGCGGCGGTGGCGCGGGTGCGGCGTTTCGGGCGGAAGGGAAGATAAAGGTCTTCAATTTCGCTCGCGTTGAGACTCTGGCTGATGCGCTCCCTGAGCTCGTCGGTCAGCGCTCCGGCCTCTCCTATGGTCTTGAGTATGGTCTCCTTGCGCTTCTCCAACTCTGTGCAGACGTCCGCAAGGTGCTTAAGCTCAGCTACCTGGGCATCGTCCATCCCGCCGGTCTTTTCCTTGCGATAGCGGCTGATGAAGGGGATGGTGTCGCCGTTGCCGAGCATCTCAATGCAATTCTCGACTTGCCAGGACTTCAGACCCATAATCCCGGCTATATGCTTGATATACAGGTCTTTCATTAGCTTTTTGCTTTGATTCTTCTGAATTTGAGACCGATGACTCCCCAGAAGGCCTCGCCGAAGATGCTGCCTGACATCTTGGAACTGCCTTCAACGCGGTTTACGAAGATTACCGGCACCTCGGCAATCTTGAAGCCGAGGCTGTGGGCGGTGTATTTGAGCTCGATCTGGAAACCGTAGCCCTTCATCCTGACCTTGTCGAGGTCTATGGTGCGAAGCACTCTGGACGTATAGCAGACAAAGCCGGCAGTGCTGTCGAATATCTTGAAGCCCAACACTTTGCGTACATATACCGAAGCAAAGTAGGAGATGAGGATGCGTCCTATCGGCCAGTTGACCACATTTACGCCAGAGCAGTAGCGTGAGCCCACGGCCATATCGGCTCCGTCGCGACAGGCCTGAAGCAGTCTGGGTATGTCTTCCGGTTTGTGGGAGAAGTCCGCATCCATCTCGAAGATGTGGTCATAATCCCTTTCGAGAGCCCATTTGAATCCGGTGATATATGCTGTGCCGAGGCCAAGTTTGCCGCTTCTGCGGATGAGGTGGAGCCTGTCCTTGAATCCGCTCTGGAGCGCCTTGACGGCATCGGCGGTCCCGTCAGGGGAGCCGTCGTCGATGACAAGTATCTCAAGGCTCGGATCGATGGCGAAAACCGCCGGGATAATCTTTGTGATGTTCTCGATCTCGTTGTATGTCGGAATGATGACTAAGTTCTTTTCCATATTCTACAAAAATAGTCAATTAATTTGATTATTCGTATCTTTGTCTCTATGTCCGTCAACAATACAAACAAGATGCCTGCCTGGTGGGTTTCCCTGATTCCCTTCCTGTTGCTCATAGCCCTTCTCGTATGCGTCATCCGCCTGTTCGGATCCGACGCCCTTTCGGGCGCCAGCCAGGTTTCGCTGCTGATTGCGTCAGCCTGTTGCATCGCCATCGCGATGGTCTTCTACAAGGTGCCCTGGGAGACGCTTGAGACCTCCATTGCCGGCAACGTCAAGTCTGTCGGGTCGGCAGTCTTCGTGCTCCTGCTGATTGGCGCCGTATCGGGCAGCTGGATGGTGAGCGGGGTAGTCCCGAGCCTTATCTGTTACGGACTCAAGGTGCTCTCACCAGGGATTTTCCTCCTTGCAGTAGCGATAGTCTGCGCCCTTGTTTCCATCCTTACGGGCAGTTCCTGGACCACCATCGCCACCATAGGCGTGGCCTTTATCGGCATAGGCGCCGCCCTGGATTTCTCGCCAGGCTGGACTGCCGGAGCCGTAATCAGCGGCGCATATTTTGGGGATAAGATTTCCCCGCTCTCGGATACCACGGTGCTTGCTTCCTCCTCGTCGGGGACGCCGCTTTTCCAGCACATCCGCTATATGCTGATCACCACGGTGCCTTCCTTCGTGCTGGCCTGCGTGGTGTTTGCAGTTTACAGCATTCTGCACGGCGGACAGGCAGAAGTGCATACTGAGGAGTTCTCGACAGCCCTCCGTTCGGCTTTCAATATCAGTCCCTGGCTGCTTGCAGTGCCGCTTCTGACGGGTATCCTGATTGCCCGCAAGACGCCTGCCCTGATAACCCTCTTCCTTTCCGCCCTTATGGCAGGCATTGCCGCCCTGTTTTTCCAGCCTCAGATTGTCGCCGGCATCGGCGGAGGCGAGAGTCTGGATTTCGCTTCGGCCTTCCGCGGCCTGGCAATTATGTGGTACGGCAGCACGGACATCTCAACCGGCAGCGAGTCGCTTGACGCCCTGATCGGCACGGGAGGAATGACAGGAATGCTCAATACCATCTTCCTGATATTCAGCGCAGCCTGCTTCGGCGGCGTGCTCAAGGGCAGCGGTATGATTCAGAGCCTCACCCTTGAACTTACAAGGCGAATTTCTTCACGCACAGCAGTGGTTGGATCGACTGTAACGACAGGCGTGTTTGCGAATATGGTTACGGGAGACCAGTACCTCTCGATTATCCTCGTCTGCCAACTCTACCGCCAGCTTTTCAAGGACAAGGGCTACGAGTCCAGGCTGCTCAGCCGTTCGGCCGAAGACTCGGCCACTGTGACTTCCGTGCTCATCCCGTGGAACTCCTGCGGCATGACCCAGGCGACAGTGCTCAAGGTACCGACGCCGGATTATCTCCCGTATTGTTTTTTTAACCTGATTTCACCTTTGATGTCGGTCCTGGTGGCCGCAATCGGATATAAGATATTCAGACACAATGAACAAGAGAGTCAGCAGATATGATGTGAGTCCGCGCTGCCCAAGCGCGGCCCTCAGGCAGATTGCCGCAGAATGCGGGACTGAGTTTGTCCTTCTTAACACCAAGCCTACGGATTTGCGCTGGGTTGACGGTGGTCTGGAGCGTCTGCTCCAGGTGGCCGACTACACAGGAGCGGCTATGGTCTATGCCGACCACTTCGCCATTCTTTCGGGCAAGACAGTGGAGGCTCCGGTAATTGATTGTCAGAAAGGCGCCTTAAGGGACGATTTCGACTTCGGCGCAGTTCAGCTCTACCGCAGCTCCTTCTTCAGGGAGGCGCTCAGCCTCGATGAAGAGGACTATGAATTTGCCGGTCTGTATGACCTTCGCCTGAAAGTTTCGCGTCTGGGTGAACTGGTCAGGGTGCCGGAGTACCTGTATTACGAGGTGGAGCTTGATACGCGCAAGTCTGGCGAGAAGCAGTTTGACTATGTCGATCCCCGCAACAGAGAGGTCCAGATAGAAATGGAAAAGGCCTGCACAGCCCATTTGAAGGCTATCGGGGCCTATCTTGAACCGAAGTTCAGGGATGTGAACCTGGACGAGGGAGACTTCAAGTACGAGGCCTCGGTGGTGATTCCTTGCAAGAACCGCGTCAGGACCATTGCAGATGCCATCCGCTCCGCTCTGGGCCAGAAGACGGATTTTCCTTACAATGTGATAGTGGTTGACGACAATTCCACAGACGGGACAGTGGATGTCATCCGTTCCTTCGATGATCCGCGCCTGATCTACATCGCCCAGGATGAGACTTACCACGCCATCGGAGGCAACTGGAACGCCGCGGTCAACCATCCCGACTGCGGGCGTTTCGCCCTCCAGCTGGATTCGGATGACCTGTACTCGGACGAAAATACGGTAAGCCGCTTCGTGAAGGCCTTCCGAGAGCAGAACTGCGCTATGGTGATAGGAACTTACAGGATTACCGACTTCGATCTCAACACCATCCCTCCGGGCGTGATAGACCATAAAGAATGGACAGAGGAGAACGGTCGCAACAATGCCTTGAGAATCAATGGACTGGGAGCGCCTAGAGGCTTTTTCGTCCCTGTCCTCAGACAGATAGGCTTCCCGACTGTCAAGTACGGGGAGGATTACGCCGTGGCCCTGCGCATCTGCCGCGATTACAGGATAGGGCGCATCTGGGACGTGATGTACTGCTGCCGCCGCTGGGATGACAATTCGGATGCCGCCTTGAGCATAGAGAAGGTGAATCTAAACAATATCTACAAGGACCGTATCCGCAGCTGGGAGCTTGAGGCTCGCATCAGGAAGAACGGAAAATGAATTTTTTCGCTGCAAGTATTGCGGGATTGAAATCTTGATTATATCTTTGCAGCGCTTTTCGGGGGTATAGCTCAGTTGGTAGAGCACCTGCTTTGCAAGCAGGGGGTCAAGAGTTCGAATCTCTTTATCTCCACACGATCAAGCCGGCTTTTCAGTCGGCTTTTTTCTTTGTGTATTCCCTACACCATTTGTCCAGGGGGCAACTGTCGCATTTTGGCGCCCTTGCGGTGCAGATATAGCGGCCGTGGAGTATCAGCCAATGATGGGCGATGGGCCGCAGCGGGGCGGGGGTGTGCTTCTCAAGGTCCAGCTCAACTTCCAGGGGTGTCTTGCCGTCGGAAAGGCCAAGCCTGCGGGAAACCCTGAAAACGTGGGTGTCAACGGCTATCACGGGCTCGTTGTAACATATTGAACTCACGACGTTTGCAGTTTTCCTGCCCACGCCCGGAAGGCTCATAAGCTCTTCGACGGTCTTTGGAACCTGTCCGGCGAAATCGCTGACAAGCTTCCCTGCCATCGCAATCAGATGTCTGGCCTTGTTGTTGGGGTAAGAGATGGATTTTATCAGATTGAAGACTCTGTCGAATTCTGCTTGTGCGAGGCTCTGAGGGTCCGGAAAGGCTTCGAACAGGGCGGGGGTGGTCATATTCACCCTCTTGTCCGTGCACTGGGCGGAGAGCATCACGGCTATGAGCAGCTGGAAGGGGTTCTTGAACTCAAGCTCCGAACTCGCCTCCTTTGCGTTTTCGCTGAAATAGCCGAGTATGGCCTTATACCTCTGTTCCCGTCTCATCTTCAGTTTCAAGCATTTGGTCAGGGCTGATTTCCGCTTCGTCTCCGAAGGCTTTGAGGTCTTCTTCCGAGAGGTCCAGGCGCTCCGTGTCGATGGTGAAGCTCTCCTCTGAAGGAGTGATTTCCGTGCAGGCCTCGTCCTTGGTCTCGAAGATGCGGCCGCGGTAGCGTTCGCAGATGCTCCTGTTGTGGGTTACCATCAGGATGGCGGTGCCTTTTTCTTCGTTGATCTTGCGCAGTAGCTGGAGTATGCCCTCGGCGGTTTCCATATCGAGGTTGCCCGTAGGCTCGTCGGCGATTATCAGCTCGGGGTCATTGAGGATGGCGCGTGCGATGGCGATACGCTGCTGCTCGCCGCCGGAGAGCTGGTGGGGCATCTTGTGAGCCTTGGTCTTCATCCCTACGGAGTCGAGCACTTCCTCTACGCGGCGGTTCATCTCCTCGCGGCTCTTCCAGCCCGTGGCCTTGAGCACGAAGAGCAGGTTTTCCTCGACAGTCCTGTCCATCAGCAGCTGGAAGTCCTGGAAGACTACGCCGAGCTTGCGGCGCAGTTTCGGGATGTCTTTCTTGCGTATGCCCGGCAGGTTGAAACCGCAGACTTTTCCGCTGCCGTTGACAAGTTTGTTCTCGGCCGTAAGGGTCCTGATGATGGAGGTTTTTCCGGTACCCACCTTCCCGACGATGTAAACCACCTCGGAAGGCAGTACGGTCATATCCATATTGTAGATTACGGGGGTTTCGCCGTTGCGGATTTCCGCCCCGTAAAAGGAGATAACAGGGATGACTTTGTCTTCTTTTGTCTGCATATTGCAAATATAGGAAATCTCAATAAAAAATGATTAAATTTGTAAGATTAGAAAAGATATGTCTATGCGAATCAAAAGAACCATGCCGGCCCTTCTTGCAGCTGCCCTGCTCTCTGTCGGGAGCTTTGCCTCACCGACCGACGGACTCAAGGTTTACCGAGAGGGCCTCAAGTTATATCAGGACGGACTCTATGAAGGGGCAAGAACCCTTTTCGAGAATGTCAGGGGAGACGAACTCACTGACGGCTATGCGCTTCTGTGCGCTTTGAAACTGCGCTCAAACGATGCCGGTACTCTATACGGCGAGTATTTCCGCCTGTATCCTTCCTCCAGCCTCGAGGGTATCATACGCCTGCAGAACGCGCGCAACCTCTTCGATGACGGACGCTATGCCGCCGCCCTTGAAGAGTTGTCACTGGTCAGCGGCGAGGCCATCCCCGAGAACTGTATGGCGGAGTATATGTTCAAGTGCGGCTACAGCAACTTCGCCCTCGGCAACTTTGCCCAGGCGGAGAACTTCCTGGTTGTGATTGAAGCCCTGCCGTTCTCCGACTACATTGCTCCCGCCCAGTATTACCGCGGCGTGATGGAGTACGAGAACCGCCACTTCGACAGGGCTGAGGCTCTCTTCTGGAAGGCTTCGGCGGACCCTCGCTTCAGCAGCCTTACAGACTTTTATGTGGTTGACTGTGAGTTCAATCAGAAAAACTATGACTTCGCAATCCGCGAGGGAGAGAAGATTTACGACCAGATGCCACCTGCGCGCAAGCAGAGGCTGGCCCGCATCATCTCGGAGTCCTATCTGATCAAGGGCGACAGCCAGAACGCGCTCCGTTTCTATGACAATCTCAACCAGACCGAGATGAGCCGCAAGGACTACTTCTATGCGGCGACCGTGCTCTACCAGGCAGACGACTACCGCGGAGCTATAAGCAACTTCGAGAAGATGACCGACAGGAGCGATTCGCTTGGCCAGATAGCTAATTACCAATTGGCGAACTCCTACCTGCGCACCCGTAACCAGGTGTCGGCGATGGGCGCCTTCCTGGAGGCCTCGAAGGTGGATTTCGACCCGCAAATCACAGAGGATGCCCTCTTCAACTATGCCAAGCTCGCCTTCGATCTGAACAAGGATACGGACGGCTTCGTGCAGTATATGCGCCGCTACTCGACGCGCCAGAGAGGAACCGAGATTTACGGTTATATGGCCCTCGCCGCCCTCGTGGACAGGGACTATGCAGCCGCCGTCGCCGCCTATGACAACATAGACGAGCTCGACCCCGATATGTACAGCAACTACACCAAGGCCAACTTCCTGCGCGCAGAGCAGCTCTTCTCCAGCGGCAGCTACAGGGACGCCGCACCGTACTTCAGGGCGACAGCCTACTACCTTCCGAAGACCGACAGACTCAACCAGCTGTCTCGTTACTGGTATGCCGAATCCAACTACAGGACAGGCAATTGGGCGGAGGCCCAGAAGAGTTTCACCGAGCTGTACAACGCGGATGCCCTCAACTTCTGCAGCGAGGGGCGCGTGCTGCCGTACAACATAGCCTACTGCCTCTTCCAGCAGGGCGATTATGCCCAGGCTGCAAGGTGGTTCGACACTTATGCGCGCAGCTCCGACAAGCTTTTCCGCGAGGATGCGCTCAACCGCCGTGCCGACTGCGATTTCGCGATGCGCAACTATAAGGAGGCCGTGCGCTCCTACCAGAAGGTGCTCAATGAGTACTACACGGCCGACAATATCTATCCTTATTATCGCCAGGCTCTTGCCTACGGCCTTTCGGGAGACAAGAAAAAGAAGGTGGCAACCCTGCTGCACGTGGAGGATGCCGACCCTTCATCGCCTCTTTACAACGAAGCAAGTTATGAGCTCGGAAGGGCCCAGATGGAAGTGGGCGACAACAACGACGCCATCCGCAGCTTCAAGCGCCTGATGGAAACCACCTCGGATCCGACCTATGTCTCAAGAGCCCTTATCGGCCTGGGTATGGTCAACCGCAACATGTCCCGTCTGGACGAGGCCCTGAATTATTACAAGCAGGTTGTGGACCAGGCTCGCGGAAGCAGCTATGCCGAGGAGGCCCTGCTGGCTATCGAATCGATTTACAGGACACGCAAGCAACCGGACAAGTACCTGGAGTATGTCGAGCAGAAGAGGCTCAATACAGGAAAGAGCGAGGAGGACAAGGCGAAGATGTACTTCAATACAGCCGAACAGCTTTACCTTGCCCAGAACTGGCAGCAGACCGTAAGTTCCTGCCAGGCCTATCTGGACAAGTATCCTGAAGGTGCAGACAGGCTTCAGGCTGAGTTCTATATGGCTGAGGCTTACAAGGCTCAGGGCCAGAAGGAAAAGGCTTGCGAATGGTACGGAAAGGTGATGAAACACGATGTCCAGTCCTCTTTCGTAGAGCTTTCGAAGCTCAATTTCGCCAATATTTCCTACTCTCTCGAGCGCTATCCGGATGCATATCAGGCTTATCTGTCCCTGCTCGCGTCAGCGGTGATGGACGCCAACCGCAAGACCGCTTCAATCGGAATGATGCGCTCGGCATACAAGGCCAAGGATTACGCTTCTGCCATCTCGTCAGCCGACGGTGTGCTTGCCCTCAAGGATAAGGCCGCCGAGCTGGAGCGCGAAGCCAAGTACATCAAGGCGAAGTCCTGCCTTGCCAGCTCTAAGCGCAGCGAGGCTATGGCCATCTTCAAGGTCCTGAGCGCGGAGTGCTCGACACCTGAGGGCGCAGAGGCCAGCTATTACCTGATTCAGGACCTCTACGACACAGGTAATTTCGACCAGGTGGAAAGTCACGTGTATGCCTTCTCAAAGGATGCGGGCGACCAGTCTTACTGGCTCGCCAGGGCTTTTATCGTGCTGGCCGACTCTTTCACCGAGAGGGGACAGTATGATCAGGCTAAGGCCACATACGAGAGTGTTCGCGACGGCTATGAGCCTCAGGAAGGCCCTGATGACATCGCTTCGACGGTTAATATGAGAATGGAGCGTCTGGAAAACTTAATGAAATAAGGCTTTATGAAAAAGATATACATTTTGTCCCTCGTCCCGCTTCTGTGCTCCCTGAGCCTGAAAGCCCAGAATATCAACCAGTCGGTTGAGGTGACGAACACTTACGAGTCGAGCTTTGCGGATATGCCCAAGCAGAACCTTGCGCTCAGCGTGCCGGATTCGCTCTACCGCTTCGACTACGACTTCAAATACACCATCTTTGACCCTGAGTACAAGGGCTCGTATGATTTTTCGCCGTACAGGATAGATGTCAGGCCGGGAAAGATGCCTTTCGACGGCTCGAAGTTCTATCTTAAGGCGGGTGCGGGATACCGTCTCTATCCTGTTCTCGACCTGATGTATGATGCGGTCTCGAAGCCGGGCGCGGCGCTCAGCCTGTACAATTTCACAAGAGGCTATTACGGCAAGTCGGCCCTCAGACGCGAAGAACCTTTCGACCTTACATCCTACGACTTCACTCAGAATACAGGCCTTGCCGGACGCTGGATGTTCAAAGGCAACACGCTTGACTATCACGCTGCCTATCAGGGACTTTATGCCGCTTCGGGCGGGCTGCAGCCAGCGGATCCTCAAATCTTTTCCGGTTCTGTCCTGCATTCAGCAACCGTCGGGGCTTCAATTCGTCCCGAGGGGCGTGACGGCACTTTCTTCTATTACGACCTGGACCTGGATTACCGCTTCAACTCCGATATGCTTATCTCTGCGGGCAATACACGTCTCCAGGAGCATTGCCTCGGGGTCAAGGCCACGGTAGGCCCGGTTCTCAACCGCAAGTTCAGGATGCTGATTGACGGTGAGTTCGCCCTCGATGCCGTGGGCGGTTACACATCTATGCTCGCCGGCATTACCCCACGCTTCCTTTTCAATTTCGGTGCCCTTGCCCTGAACGTAGGCGCGCTGTTCGATTACAGTCTGACTCCTGACGGTGGCTGCCTGTCAGCCGCACCTGCGCTTGAAGCACGCCTGCGCCTGTTTCACGGACGCCTCGACATTTTCGCTGAGGCCACCGGAGGCCAGAAACTCAACTCCCTGCACGACCTGAAGTCGTTCAATCATTTCTTCCGCAGGGATGACAATTTCTCCACCGTCAACACCCGCGTCAGGTATGATGCCTCCGTGGGTCTGCGCGGAAGCGCCATCTCCCAGTTCGAATACGGCCTGAAGGCCGGTTATCGCAAGGTTGACTCTGCCCTTATGAATGCATTTCTGACCACCGACTTTGGGGATATCCAGCAGGCCTATGCCGATGTCTTCCTCGTTTGGAAGTCGGAGCGTGTCGAGTTTGACGGCAATTTCCATTGGTGCAACACCCAGGCCACGAACGTGAGCCTCAACGCCTTTCTCCCTTCTGCCTTCTCGGGAGACTTCCGCTTTACCTACAACCACCTGCGCCGAATTTTTGCGAGTCTGGCGGTCGAGGGCGCATCCAAGATGAAGCAGGCGGATCACAACGGCCCGTCACGCGGCGGCTATGTGGATCTGTCGCTGGAAGGGGAGTGGCGTTTCAGCCGCAATGCAGGACTTTGGGCCAAAGCCGGTAACCTTACGGGTATGGCCATCGAGAAAGTGCCAGGTCATGTGGTAAAAGGACCATATTTTACCGGAGGAATTACTCTGAAATTCTAAGAATTTTCGTAAATTTGTGAGATTATTTTATTACGCCAGAGATGATAGATAACGAAGTGATGAAGAAAGCGGAGGAACAGTACTCCGCGAACAGCATTCAGGTGCTTGAGGGACTCGAGGCTGTCCGCAAGCGCCCGTCAATGTACATTGGTGACGTGTCCGAAAGAGGACTTCACCACCTTGTCTATGAAGTTGTGGACAATAGTATCGACGAGGCTATGGCCGGATTCTGCGATACTATTGACGTACAGATACTTGAAGGAGATTCTATCAGAGTTGCCGACAATGGCCGCGGTATTCCTACCGGTATGCACGAGAAGGAGCACCGTTCAGCCCTCGAAGTCGTTCTGACCGTCCTTCACGCCGGCGGCAAGTTCAGCAAAAACAGCTACAAGGTTTCCGGAGGTCTTCACGGTGTGGGTGTATCCTGCGTGAATGCGCTCTCGGATTCGCTCACCGCTGAGGTTTACCGTGAAGGCAAGATTTTCGTCCAGCACTACTCTAAGGGCAAGCCGCTGGATCAGGTGAGTGTAATCGGTGACACCGACAAGACCGGAACCGTCATTACCTTCCATCCTGACCCGAGCATCTTCACCCAGAGCACGGTTTACAAGTACGAAACTCTCGCCAACAGGCTCCGTGAGCTCTCCTTCCTCAATAAGGGCATCAAGATCACCCTTACCGACAAGCGCGAGCTGGTGGATGAGTTCATTCAGGATGAGGCGGGCGAGTCAAAGGCTACGGGTAACAAGATCTACCGCTCCGAGACCTTCTATTCGGAGAAGGGTCTGAGCGAGTTCATCAATTATCTCGACGCAGGCGCCACTACCATCATTCCTGAGCCTGTGTGTGTCAATTCCGACAAGATTATCCCTATCGACATAGCCCTCCAGTACAACAGCGGCTATTCGGAGAAGATCTATTCATACGTCAACAACATCAACACCATCGAAGGCGGTACTCACCTTCAGGGCTTCAAGATGGGTCTCTCACGCTCACTTAAGCAGTATGCCGAGAAGGCCAAACTCCTTGAGAAGTATAAGGGCGATCTTTCGCCTGAGGACTTCCGCGAGGGTCTTACAGCCGTGATTTCGGTAAAGGTTGCCGAACCTCAGTTCGAGGGACAGACCAAGACCAAGCTCGGTAACCCTGAGGTGACTTCTGCCGTTTCGCAGGCCACTTCCGCAGCTATGGAGATTTTCCTTGAGGAGAATCCGAAGCTTGCAAAGATTATCATCGAGAAGATTATTCTTGCAGCAACCGCCCGCAATGCAGCCCGCAAGGCTCGCGAGATGGTTCAGCGCAAGAACGTTATGGGCTCGGTAGGTATGCCGGGAAAGCTTGCCGACTGCTCCGAGAGGGATCCTGAAAAATGCGAGCTCTTCCTTGTCGAGGGAGATTCCGCAGGCGGTACCGCAAAGCAGGGCCGCGACCGCGCCACCCAGGCCATCCTTCCGCTTCGAGGCAAGATTCTCAATGTCGAGAAGGCTGCGGTTGACCGCGCATTCGACAGCCAGGAAATTCAGAACATCTACACCGCTCTCGGCGTGACAGTCGCCCAGGAGGATGAAAGCGGCGAGAAGCATATGGACCTGAGCAAGCTCCGCTACCACAAGGTCGTGATTATGACCGATGCCGATGTGGACGGTTCCCACATCGCCTGTCTCATCCTGACCTTCTTCTTCCGCTATATGTATGACCTTATCAAGAACGGCTATGTATATCTTGCAACTCCTCCTCTGTACCTCGTGAAGAAGGGCAAGGAGGAAGTGTACTGCTGGACCGAGGAACAGCGCGAAGAGGCAGCCCTCAGGCTCGGAAAGGGTTCCGACAAGGGCTACACCGTTCAGCGCTACAAAGGTCTTGGTGAGATGAGTGAAGAGCAGCTCTGGAGCACGACTATGGACCCTGCGCGCCGTCGCCTGCGCCAGATTACCATCGAAAATGCAGCCGCCGCCGAGAGAACTTTCTCTATGTTGATGGGCGATGACGTTCCGCCTCGCCGTCAGTTCATCGAGGAAAACGCACATTACGCAAACATTGACGCTTAATTTAATCACAATTCAACATGTTGGATATTTTTGACAGGATAGGTCGCGACTCAGGCGGCCCTATCGGACAGTACGCAGCGCAGGGATTTGGTTATTATATGTACCCGAAGCTGGAGGGAGAATTGGGACCTCATATGGTTTTCAACGGCAAGGAAGTGCTCAATTGGAGTTTGAACAACTACCTCGGACTTGCCAACCACCCGGAGGTCCGCAAGGCTGATGCCGAGGGCGCAGCAAAGTGGGGCCTTGCCTATCCTATGGGCAGCCGTATGCTTTCAGGCCACACCGCCCTTCACGAGAAGTTGGAGAAAATGTTCGCGGACTTCGAGAAGAAGGAGGACGCCTTCCTTTTCAACTTCGGCTACCAGGGCATAGTTTCTGCCATCGACACCCTCACAGCACGTCACGACGTGATAGTCTATGACGCAGAGGCTCACGCCTGCCTGCTGGACGGTATCCGTCTCCACACCGGAGCTTCCTACAAGTTCAAGCACAACAATATCCAGGATTGCGAGAGAGTACTCGCACGCGCCTGCAAGCTCGCTGACGAGCAGGGCGGTGGAGTGCTCCTGATTACTGAAGGCGTATTCGGAATGACCGGCGCCCTCGGTATCCTTGACAAGATCGCGGCCCTGAAGTCAAAATACAATTTCCGTATCCTCGTTGATGACGCCCACGGTTTCGGTCTGCTCGGCGAGCACGGCCGCGGTACTTCCGAGCAGCTCGGTTGTATGGATGCCATCGACCTGTATATCGGTGCCTTCGCCAAGTCAATGGCCTCAATCGGCGGTTTTATCGCCGGTCCGAAGACCATCATCAACTTCCTTCGCCTGAATATGCGCTCACAGATGTATGCCAAGAGTCTTCCTATGCCTCTGGTTTACGGCAACATCAAGCGTCTGGAAATCATTATGTCCAAGGAGGGTGACGAGCGCCGCAAGAAGTGCTGGGAGATTACCCACGCCATCCAGGAAGGCTTCAAGAAGCTTGGTTTCGACATCGGAGAGGCAGAGGCCTGCGTGACCCCTATCCACATCGACGGAGGCGGCATTGCCCAGGCTACCAAGATTGCCAAGGATCTGAGAGAGAACTACAGGGTGTTCTGCTCTATGGTGGTTTATCCTGTAATTCCTAAGGGTATGATTATTTTCCGCATCGTTTCAACCGCATCCCACACAATGGAAGATGTCGAGTACACTCTCAATGCCTTCAAGGAAATCAAGGAGAAGCTCGATGCAGGCGTTTATGACGGAGACGATATTGCGGCAATGACTATTGAATAACAGACAGTTGCGATGAATCATCCGTATTTCAAGGATAAAGTAATAATTGTGACGGGAGCCAGCTCTGGCATAGGGTTGGCTTCTGCCCGTCTATTCGGCTCCTGCGGGGCCAAGCTTGTGCTCGCAGCCCGTTCGATAGACAAGCTTGAATCCTTGAGCGCCTCGGTAGCGCCTGCGGAGCGCGTGCTTTGCGTCAAGTGTGACGTGAGCTGCGAGCAGGATTGCAAGCAGATGGTCCAGGCTGCCCTGCAACGTTTCGGCCGCATCGACATCCTCGTCAACAATGCAGGCATCTCGATGCGCGCGATGTTTGCCGACCTCGACCTGAAGGTCATCCGCTCGCTGATGGACGTGAACTTCTGGGGAACGGTGAACTGTACCAAATATGCCCTGCCGTATCTGCTTGAGGCGAAGGGTTCAGTTGTCGGAGTCATCTCGATTGCGGGTTATTCCGCCCTCCCTGCGCGTACCGGTTACAGCGCTTCGAAGTACGCAATAAGGGGCTTCCTTGACACCCTGCGCATTGAGCACCTCAAGGATGGACTCAACGTACTCGTCTTTGCGCCCGGCTACACCGCTTCCAATGTGCGCAATGCGGCTCTGGTAGCCGATGGCAGTGCACAGGGGGAGACTCCGCTCGACGAGGGCAAGCTTATGAGCGCCGAGCAGTGCGCGGAGCATCTTGCCAAGGCTCTCGAGCGTCGCAGGTCGGAGGTGATACTCACGTCTCTGGGTAAGCTTACCGTGCTCGCTCACAGGCTTTTCCCGCGCCTTACCGACAAATTGACTTACAAGTATATCGCCCGCGAAGCGGGAAGTCCTTTCAAATAGCAGATGAGGAAAAACGTTTACAACATCGTTGCGCCGCTTATACTGGTTTTCGTGGTTCTCGTGCTTATGATGCCGAGAACTGCCAAGTTCAACTATGACTACAGGAAGGGGCGCCCCTGGAAGTATGAAACTCTCTTTGCACAATTTGATTTCCCGATTTACAAGACGGACGAGCAGCTTCGTCAGGAGAGGTCTTCTTTTGACGAGACTGTAATCCCATACTACAGATTCTCCGAGGAGATTACAAACAAGAACCTCAAGGCCATATCCGGGCTTGATCTTGAAAACCTCAGAAATGCGGTGATGTCGGCTATGCGCTCCATCTACCAGAAAGGTGTGATACAAGATGAGACGACCCGCAAGTTCGACGGCAGCCTAAGCAATGAGGTGATCTTCATCCAGAAGAATAAACGCGCTGAGAAAGTGCCTCTGTCAGAGGTCTATAAGGTTTCCGATGCTAGAGCAAAGTTGCTCGCCGATATCAGCCCCCTGACCCGAAGGAACGTGGATTCACTTTTCCGTAAGGCCGGTGTGTATGATTATCTTGTACCGAATGTCCTCTTTGACGAGCAGACCACTACCATAGTCCATTCCGAATCCGACAAGAGCGTATCCCCGACTTCCGGCTATGTGAGCGCGGGCCAGCTGATTGTCTCTTCGGGTGAGATAGTGACCAGCGACATCGCCCAAATTCTGGATTCCTACAAAAGGGAATACGTGATGAATATGGGTGCCGAGGGACCGGCCATCCTTTACTGGATAGGCAATATGCTCATTGCTCTCGGCTTTGTCGTAATCCTCTTCCTTGCAATCTATTATGCCAACAGGCGCATCTTCCTCGACAGCCGCTATCCTTATCTGCTGACTGTCTTCTCACTTGCCGCCCTGACGGGACTTCTCATCGTGAGGACCAATGAAAACCTGCTTTTCTATATTCCGTTCACGCTGTTTGCCCTGTATCTGCAGGCCTTTATGAGGAAGCGCGTGATTGCACCGGTGTACATAATTTCGCTGATGCCGCTGCTGGTATTCGCCCACAACGGTGCGGTGCTTTTTGTGATGTACATTGTGGCCGGTATGATTGCAATCTACGTGTTTGACTATTTCCAGAAAGGTTGGCGCCAGTTCGTCACTGCTTTCATCACCTTTGGAGTCCTTGCCCTGCTCTATCTGGGCTTCAGGGCTGCCGACCTTATTGAAGGCAACGTCTGGCTTACCCTGCTTTCCCTTTTCATCGGCTCAATGCTCACAGTAGCGGGTTATCCTCTGGTCTTCCTGTTCGAGAAGCTCTTCAACCTTGTGTCCAATTCGCGTCTTATTGAGCTTTGCGACACTTCGAATCCTCTTGTACGCGAGTTGGAGAAGAAGGCCCCGGGCACCTTCCAGCACTCTCTTCAGGTGATGAATATGGTCGAGGCCGTTGCCAGGGCAGTGGATGACAACCCTAATCAGCTTAGGGCCGGTGCGTTGTACCACGACCTTGGAAAGATGAACAATCCTCTCTGCTTCGTTGAGAACGAGTCGGTTGCTCTCAAGACTGAGACTTTCCACAAGTACCACGAGGACCTTACCCCTCTCCAGAGTGCACAGGACATCATCCGCCACGTGACCGATGGCGTTGAGATTGCAAAGAAGCACCATCTTCCGTCAATAATTGTGGATTTCATCAAGACTCATCACGGTACCACAAAGGTCACTTATTTCTATAACAAATTTCTCCAGCAGGGCGGAAGTGAGGAGAATGTCTCGGATTTCACTTATCCGGGCCCTCCGCCAAGCACAAAGTCCCAGATTCTGCTTATGCTCTGCGACAGTGTCGAGGCTGCTTCCCGTACGCTTACGGACTACTCCCTGGAGTCCTGCTCCCGTTTCATTGACAGGATAGTTGCGGGCAAGATGGAGGAAGGCCAGTTTGATAATGCTGACATTACAGTACGCGAACTTAGCATCGTGAAGGATACTCTGGTAAATTATCTTGCCCAGACCCATCACGAACGGATTGTTTACCCAAATCGAAAAAACAAAAAAAATAAATCAATATTATCATTATGAAAGTAACACAGAACCAGATTGACAACCTGAATCTCGAGCTGACAATCGAGATTGCAGCTGCGGATTACGCAGAGTTTGAAAAGAAGAGACTTGCAGAGTGCAGGCGTAAGGCTGATTTCAAGGGCTTCCGTAAAGGAAATGTTCCAGCCTCCATGATTAAGAGGGTTTATGGTGAGCAGTGTCTCGCAGAAGCTGTAAATCAGGCAGTTTCAAAGGCTCTTGACGAGCATATTACAAATAACAAGCTTCACATTCTCGGTGAACCGCTCTCTTCTGAGAAGCAGCCTGAGCTGACTTGGGAGTCAGGTAACGACTTTACCTTTGTCTTTGACCTCGGTCTCTCTCCTGAGATCAACGTCGAGGTTTCTAAGGATGATACAGTTCCGTCTTACACCATCTCCATCGCTGCCAAGGATAAGTCTGAGATGATTGAGAACGCCAAGAAGTTCTATGAGGAGAAGAAGGAGGAGAAGTCTGAGGAGGATATCGAGAAGGAGGTTACCGAGCGTCTGAAGAATCAGTTCAAGAATGAGGCTGAATGGAGGCTCAGCAAGGATATCCGTGACTTCTATGTCAACAAGGCAAATGTCGCTCTTCCTGAGGACTTCCTCAAGCGTTGGTTGTTCGTTGCCAACAACGGCAAGGTGACCAAGGAGGATATCGAGAAGGATTTCGCAGGCTTTGTTGAGGATTTCAAGTGGCAGCTCGTGCGCGGTTATCTTATGCGCAAGTTTGAGCTCAAGATTGATGAGAATGATCTCGAGCAGGCTGCAGAGGCTTTCGTGGCTTATCAGTATGCTATGTATGGCCTGAGCAATGTTCCTCAGGAGCTTCTCAAGGAGGCTGCTGTGAATATGCTTCAGGATCAGAAGCAGGTTGAGAGGCTTGTTGAGCAGGTTGAGGATCAGAAGGTGCTTGCCAAGATCAAGGAGGAGATTACCTTGAAGGCTACCAAGATTACTTCAGCTAAGTTCCGCGAGCTTTAATCTTTTCGCGATATTTATGAGGGCTGGCATTTTTTGCCGGCCTTTTTTTGTTTGGGTTCTATCTTGCGGGAAAAGGGCTCTGCGGAAAGGTGCTCTGCGGACAGGGGTGTTGGCGCCGGGAGGGCCTCCCCACTTCGTGGGTCCCCTCCCTTTTCGGGAGCCAAAGCCTCCCGGCAGCCAAACACCCCTGTCCGCAAAGCCTCCCGGTAGCCAAAGTCCCTCCCGGCATCAGCATCCCT
>JAEDLO010000087.1 GCA_016295245.1 Bacteroidales bacterium
GGTCACCCGCGCAGGTGAATGACAAAACTTCATCGAAGATCCACCAGAGCCCCTTCTGAGGCAGGTGCCTTTCCTTCGTGTCAATCACCTGCGCACCCAGGATGCCTCAGAGGTACTTCTGGAGGGGGTCAAGCGCGCAGGTGAATGACAAAACTTCACCCAGGATGCCTCAGAACCATTCCTGACAGGGGGCAAAAGTTAGCGTGACGGCTAACGGAGGAGAGTGGCAGACGCTCAGAGGTGATATAACGCAAAAAAAAGAGGATAACCTTCAGGTCATCCTCTTTAAGTGTATTAAACGGGTTGCTGATTACTCAGCTGCGGCTACGACAACCTTCACGTTTGCGAAGACGCCCTTGTAGCACTTAACCTTGGCTTCGAACTCACCGACTTCCTTAATCTCAGGAACGGTAACGTTCTTCTTGTCAACTTCTGCACCGGCTGCAACGAGAGCCTCGGCTACCTGAGCTGCGGTGATGGCACCGTAAAGCTTGCCGTTCTCGCCGACTTTGGCGCTGAGCTTAACCTCGATTGCCTCGATCTTTGCTGCGAGAGCCTGAGCGTCAGCAACGAGCTTAGCCTCCTTGTGAGCCCTCTGGCGGAGGGTCTCAGCATGCTGCTTGAGAGCAGACGGAGTACCAACTGATGCGAAACCCTGAGGTACAAGGTAGTTGAGAGCGTAACCGGTCTTTACTTCTACAACCTCTCCGGCCTCGCCGAGGTTGGCTACTTCTTTCTTAAGAATAATCTTCATAACGCATCAATTATTTAAGGAGGTCAGTTACATATGGGAGGAGGGCAAGTGAGCGTGCACGCTTGACTGCCTGTGCCACCTTGCGCTGGAACTTGAGTGAAGTACCGGTGATACGGCGAGGGAGAATCTTGCCCTGCTCGTTGAGGAACTTCTTGAGGAACTCAGGATCCTTGTAATCTACATACTTGATACCTGCCTTCTTGAAACGGCAGTATTTCTTCTTGCGAACCTCTACGGTAGGAGGGTTCAGATAACGGATTTCGTTGTTTTCTACGTTTGCCATAATGAGTTCCTCCTGATTATGCTTCTGGTTCAACTTCAATCTCAACTTCAACTTCTGCTGCAGCTGCTGCAGGAGCCTCTGCTACAGGTGCGGCTGCCTTGGCTGCACGGTTCTGGCGACGGCGCTCAGCATAAGCTGCTGCGTTCTTGTCAAGAGCTACGGTGATGTAGCGGATGATGCGCTCGTCACGGTGATACTGGGTCTCGAGCTTGGCGATGAACTGTGGATCAGCCTTGAACTCGATCAGGTAATAGAATCCTGAAGTCTTGTGCTGGATTGGGTAAGCAAGGTGCTTCAGACCCCAGTCCTCTTCGTACACAACCTCACCGCCGTTGGCCTTGATGAGATCGGTGTACTTGGCAACCGCTTCCTTCATCTGAGCTTCAGACAAAACGGGAGTTGCAATGAAAACGGTTTCGTACTGTTTGATCATTTTTGTTGATAATTAATAGTTTATAAAAAAGCCCCGAAATTCGGGGCTGCAAATATAGTAATTATTTTCAGACTATGCAAGCAATCTTGCTGACAATCAGATATTGACGTCTTCGAGCTCTTCCTCGCTGCGCAGGTGCTGGCGGATGAAGTTCTGGCGTTCGAGCGTGTTGTCGCCCATATAGAACTCCATAATGTCGGCAATTGACTCCTCTTCGGCGAGTTTTACCAGGTCGAGCCTCATCTCGGGACCGATGAAGTGGACGAACTCCTCGGACGAAATCTCACCCAGACCTTTGAAACGGGTGATTTCCACTCCGGTCTTCAGGGTCTTGATGGCATCTTCCTTCTCTTCGCTATTGTAGCAATAACGGTTCTCTTTCTTGTTGCGCACGCGGAAGAGTGGAGTTTGGAGTATGTGGACGTGGCCCCTTCTTATCAGATCCGGATAATACTTCATAAAGAAGGTCAGCACCAGCATACGGATGTGCATACCGTCGTCATCGGCATCCGTTGCGACGATGATGTTGTTGTAGCGCAGGTTCTCGAGGTCGTCCTCCACTCCCAGGGCTGAAATCAGCAGGCTTAGTTCTTCGTTTTCAGCGACTTTCTTGCGGCTCTCCTTGTAGCAGTTGATAGGCTTGCCCCTCAATGAGAACACAGCCTGGTAATCTGCGTTGCGGGCTTTGGTGATGGTTCCCGATGCGGAGTCGCCCTCTGTGATGAAGATAGAAGACTTCTCGACCTTCTCGGCGTTCTTCTCGGTAATCTTGTCGTTGAAGTGGAAGCGGCAGTCGCGCAGTTTTTTGTTATAGACGTTGGTCTTCTTGTTGCGCTCGCGGGTCTTCTTCTGGATGCCGGAGATTTCCTCCCTTTCCTGCTGGGAGTTCTTGATCTTTTCCTCGATGACTGGGACTATCTCCTTGTGGATGCGGAGATAGTTGTCGAGATTTTTGGCCACGAAATCGTTGACGTAAGAACGGATAGTGGGACCGATGTCGGTCTTGAGGCTGCCGTTCTCGTCGTGAATCTGCTTCTCCCACATATAGTTGGACCCCAGCTTGGTCTTGGTCTGACCTTCGAAGTTCGGCTCTTGAATCTGGATGCTGATGGCTCCCACTATGCCCTGACGGCAGTCTGCCGGTTCGTAATTTTTCTTGAAGAACTCCTTGAGGGTCTTGGCTATGGCTTCGCGGTAGGCTGCCAAATGGGTGCCTCCGTCACGGGTGTTCTGACCGTTCACGAAGGAAGAAATGTTCTCGCCGTAGGCGTTGCAGTGGCTTAGCACGATTTCGATGTCCTCACCTTCGAGGTGAATGGGTGGATAGAGGGGTTCCTCGCTCAGGTTTTCGTTCACCAGGTCAAGAAGGCCGTTTTCAGATTTGTAGGAAACGCCGTTGAAGACCAGCGTGAGGCCTTTCTTGAGGTAGGAGTAGTTCTTGACCATAGTCTCGACATAGTCGAGATTGAAGGCGAAGTTGTTGAACATCATCGGGTCAGGGGTGAACCTGACCAGCGTGCCGTTCTTCTCCTTTGTTGGCTCCTTACCGCTGTCCTTGAGCTCTCCGCGCTCGAAACTTGCCCAGGAACATTCTCCGTCCCTGTGTGAGCAAACATAGAAACTCTCCGAAAGGGCGTTTACGGCCTTGGTGCCGACACCGTTCAGGCCGACTGACTTCTTGAAAGCCTTGTCGTCGAATTTTCCGCCGGTATTGAGGATGCTTACTGCCTTGACTACGCTGTCGAGGGGAATTCCGCGTCCGAAGTCCCTTACGCTTACGCTTCTGTCCTCAATGGTGATACGGATTTCCTTGCCGAATCCCATCGCGAACTCGTCAATGGAGTTGTCCACGATCTCCTTCAGAAGTACATAGATGCCGTCAGAGGGGTTGCTTCCGTTGCCGAGTCGTCCGATGTACATACCCGGACGCATCCGGACGTGCTGCACCCCTTCCAGGGTCCGTATGTTGTCGTCTGTGTAGTTGCTATTTGGTGTCATTCTTCTTGCTTACAACTGTTCCCTTGATGTGGAGTATTTCAGGTTTGCTCTGGGCGGAGGTGTAAACGGAAATTCTCTTGTCGAAAGTGTACGCCCCCTCGTCATTGCTGTAGTTGACGGTGATGATGCCGCTTTTGCCGGGCTCGATGTCCTCGCGGGTCCATTTGACCTCGGTGCAGCCGCAGGTAGCCACGACTGCATAGATGGTTAGCGGCTCGGAGCTGTCATTGGTCAGAGTGAATACGCATTTCTGAGGGCCGTCAGCGTGGGTGATGCGCCCGAAATCGTGGACGGTCTTGTCAAAAGTTACGCCTCCGGAAAGCAGGCTCGTGAGCAGAATCAGCAATAGACTTTTCATATTATGCAAAGTTAAGATAAAAATCTTTCTTCAGAAATCTTGCCAAATCAAATTTAAGCTATTAATTTTGTGCTACGAATAAAGAACCAACATTTTTAATTATGGCTTATAAGATTTCAGCTGACACCTGTGTGGCTTGTGGAACATGCCAGGGTGAGTGCCCTTCAGGCGCTATCAAGGAAGGAGACGTTTATACCATCGATCCTAATGTCTGCATCGACTGCGGTACTTGCGCAGATGCTTGCCCGATGGGTGCCATCTCTCCTGCAGAGTAATATTTGGGTCCCCCAATATTTCAGAGGCCGGCCGTGGGGTCGGCCTCTTGTCGTATTATTTTTCGTAAATAACGCGTCCGTCGCAGATGACCTTCGCGACGCAGCTGCTGTCGGCTGAGTACACCCAATTGGATATCAGATTGTGACAAGGCTGCATCTTGGGGTTAGAGAGGTCAACGAGGATGCAGTCGGCAAGCTTGCCTTCTGCAATCACGCCGGCGTCGATGCCGAGGGCCTCTGCGCCGTTCACGCTTGCCCAGCTGAGCACCTGCGGTGCGTTCAGCAGCACCGGATCGCCGTTGACCTTGGCCAGCAACGCCGCGAATTTCATCTCCTCCCTCATATCGAGGTTGTTGTTGGATGACATTCCGTCCGTGCCTATAGTGATGCGGCAGCCTGACTTGATGGCCAACTCATAAGGGAAGCGGCCGCTCGCGAGTTTCATATTCGAACAAGGGCAATGTGCGATGCTTACGCCCCTGCGCGCGAGGATGTCCCATTCGCGCTCGTTGACGTGGACGCAGTGGGCGGCTATCACGTCGCTGCCGAGGAACCCGATGGAGTCAAGGTACTCGACCGGCCTCTTGCCGTGCTTTTGCAGGCAGTCTTCCACTTCCTTGAGGGTCTCCGAGACGTGGATGTGGATTTTCAGGCCGTTGTCGCGAGCGAAGGCGGCGCTCTCCTTGAGCTTCTCCTCGCCGACGGTGTAGATCGCGTGCGGAGCCATCAGCAGCTGGATGCGGCCACCCGTGGGGTCGGTGAAGTTGCGCACAAAGGCCCTCTTCGCCTCGGTAACAGCCTCGCTGTGATACTCCATCGCGGTGATGCCTATCGCGCCCCTCATTCCGGAGCGTGCGATTTCCGCGATGGTCTGCTCGATTTCGAAGTACATATCGTTGAAGCAGGTGGTGCCTGTCGCAGCCATTTCCCTGATGGCAATCTCGCTGCCGCGACGGATATCCTCCGCGCCAAGTTTGTCTTCGAAGGGCCAGATGTAGCCGGTGAGCCATTTTTGCAGTTCCATATCGTCGGCGTAGCCGCGAAGCAGGGACATTGCGGCGTGGGTGTGGGTGTTGAAAAACGATGGCAGGATGGCGAGACCGTCCGCCTCGATGCATTCGTCGCAAGGGGTGTCATCCGGCACACCGATGGCCTTGAAGCGATTCTTCTCAATGAGGATGTTAGTCTTGACTGAGTTGTGCAAGACATTCTTTATCAATAAGCTGTCCTTTTTCTTAAAGTCGAGCTCTATCTTTTTGTATTCAGAGAGAATATTTTCGGCGTGGGTGAGAAACTTTTCACATTCCGCAGTAGGGAAGACACCAATCCTTGACCGCTCGAACAGTTTGATGTCGAGTGCTTTCTCCATTTCTGCGATGCATTGGCTTACAGCCGGTTGGGTGATTCCCAACTCTTTTGCAGCGGCAGTGAAGTTCCTAAGCGTCGCTACCGTCTTGATTATTCTCAGTCTGTTGTCTTCTGTAATCATAAGTTTTAATTATGAAGCAAAGGTAAGCAATTTTCCGCAAAAACAAGGAGGATGACCGCTCAGGTCATCCTCCCGTTGGAAATATTGCATTGTCAGCAATTATTTGCTGGCAAGACGCTTGTAAGTTTCGTATCTTACTTTTGCGAACTCTTCTGTCTTCTGGAGAAGTTCTGCTGCAGAATCAGGGAAGAGCTTGTAAAGTGATGCGAAGCGAACCTCACCCTTGAGGAAGTCCTGGAACTTGGTCCAGTCTGGCTCCTTGCTGTCGAGTGAGAACGGATTCTTGTCAGTTCCCTCGAGGGCTGGGTTGTAGCGGTAGAGATGCCAGTAACCGCAATCAACGGCGAGCTTCTCCTCCTTCTGGCTCAGACCCATACCGGCCTTGAGTCCGTGGTTAATACAAGGTGCGTAGGCGATAATCAGGGATGGTCCGTCGTATGCCTCAGCCTCCTTGATGGCATTCATATACTGAACAGGGCTTGAACCCATAGCCACCTGGGCAACATATACGTAACCATAGCTCATAGCCATCATACCGAGATCCTTCTTGCGGATCTTCTTGCCTGAAGCGGCGAACTTGGCGATTGCGCCTACAGGGGTAGACTTGGATGACTGGCCACCGGTGTTAGAGTAAACCTCAGTATCGAGGACGAGGACGTTCACATTCTCGCCGGAAGCGAGTACATGGTCGAGTCCACCGTAGCCGATATCGTAAGAAGCACCGTCACCACCGAAGATCCACTGACTGCGTGCAGGGATGTACTGCTTGAGGGCGAGAAGACTCTTGCAGGTGTCGCAACCGCAAGCCTCCATCATAGGAACGAGGGCGTCGCATACCTCACGGGTAACAGCGTAGTCCTTGC
>JAEDLO010000088.1 GCA_016295245.1 Bacteroidales bacterium
CAAGGCAGGCAAGCTTTATTTCGCCTGCTTCGGTACGCTGAAGGTCAGTTTCAGGGTCGGTTTCTTGCCGCTGTGCAGAGGGCCGTTGAGAGCAGCTTTGTAGAAACGGTCCTTGTCAAGCATAGCCTGGACAGAGGTTGAGGTGGACGAGCCGCTGGCGTACTGGGCCATCATCATATAGCTGTAGTAGTTTGAATAATAACTGCCGTAGCCGCCATAACCTCCGTAACCGTACCCACCATAGCCGCCGCCATACATACTGTTGTAGTAGCTCTGGTATGCCAGGTACTTGTAGTAGTCGCTCATCTCGGAGTTGTTGTTTGTGGTGTTGGTGACGGTCTCGTTGGCCATAATCAGCAGCCAGATGTCGTAAGAGCCGTTTTTCAGGCGCTCTACTTTCTCGCCGCCCTTGGCCTCGTCAATCTTGATGAGCTCCTGCATATGGTAGGTGATGTCCGGAGCGTACTGCCAGACGGACCTGTTGATGTCGCCCTGATTCTCGTCTGAAGAGCTTGAGTCGGTAAGTCCCATAAAGGATGTGGTGGTGTCGGCAATCACGCGGCAGGTAGGGGAAAGAATGTCCGGCCAGAGATTGTCAACTTCCTTGTAGTCATCCGGGAACTCGAACGGAAAGACGAGGGATGCTTTGTTGATCACGGTTGAGCGAGGATTGCCGCCCTTGCTCAGAATGGCTTCGCTGACGATTTCACGCAGATAGCTTGCTGAAACGACCGGCTTGAGTCCGCCGCCGCCCTCAATAGGGATGATGTCTCCGGCAACTCCTGCCTTCGGTCTGGTCTCGTGGCTTGCTACATTGAGACAATACTGAGGGAACTTGCCGGTAGAGGAGTTGGTCAGCAGCGAGTCGAGATCATAGAAATCTGTCGGGCTGTAATAGAAGTGGATGAGGGTGTCCTTGCGGACTCCGTCGTATTCGGCGTTGAACTTCAGGTCGGCATAGTTGCCGTTGATATACTGATATTCCGAATCGTAGTCGAGCTGGAGCTTGAAGAGATTGAACCTTCCGCCCTCTCCTATAGGATCCTCGGTCTCGATGTAGATGCCCGGGAACTTCTCGCTGTACTTGCTGAAGTCGCTAAGCTCCTCCTTGGTCAGATCGAGGAAGCGCTTGCCGTATTCGGCGCTGAATTCGAACGAGAGCGAATCTCCTCCGTTATAAACGGGAGTAGTCTTGGTGATGCGTTTTGTGCCGTGCTTTACGGCCTTGTTGATGTCGAAATCCTTGCTCGGCTTGATCGGGGCTTCGAGCTCATACACGTTGACGGTCTGGAGTATGCGGTCGTAGCGCGGGTCGATGCTGGATATGGTGTCCTTGGCGATTGAGAAGTGGAAGCCCTTGAAGACAGGGTCCTTTCCGAAGTCGATGCCTTCCTCCTTGTCGAACACCGGCACGAGGGTGATGGCGCAGCCCTTTTTGCTGAGGCCGTATTCAGAGTCGCGTACGGAGCCCATAGTCGCGCGGGTTGACGAGAAGCCGGACAGGCTGTCAGCCATCTTGAGCTCTATCTTCTCAAGCGGAATCTCAACCGTGTATATGTCAAACAGCTGATCGACCGGAATGGTGTCCATTCCGAGCGTCGGGTTCTTCTCTACACAAGAAATGCAGCAGACCAGAGCCGCTGCAATTGAAAGCATACGGAGTTTCATATCAGATTTCGTCATAAAAACTGCAGTACTCTCCGATGTAGTTTCCGTTCTCCAGGGCCTCTCTGCTGAAAGGCAGGGTCTTGAGTCCGAGGCTTGAACAGTAGTCCGTAATCTGCGGATCGATGTTCTCGGAGCCGAGTATCACACCACTTGAGTACTTGGCGGCGATTTTAGCAAGATTTATGCCACTTGGGTCCTCCAGAAGAGCCAGGTCTTCGCGGGTCACGCCGCCGAAGCAGGCCTTCTCGGCGAAATCGGGGCTGAAGCTTGCGGGAGTGTCGTCATAGAGCGAGAGCACGACCTTGCTTGAAGAGAAAATCGGATCGTCCTTGTAGGCCTTGGCCAGATAGACAGGCACGAGGTGGGAAATCCAGCCCTGGCAGTGGATTACGTCAGGGGCCCAGCGCAGTTTCTTGACCGTTTCGAGCACGCCCCTTGCGAAGAAGATGGCCCTCTCGTCGTTGTCGGCGAAAAAGTGGCCACTCTCGTCGCTGAAGAGCTGCTTGCGGCGGAAGTAGTCCTCGTTGTCAATGAAGTACACCTGGATGCGGGCGGCCGCAATCGAGGCTACTTTGATGATGAGTGGATGATCCACGTCGGAGATGATGATGTTCATTCCGGAGAGGCGGATTACTTCGTGAAGCTGGTTCTTGCGCTCGTTGATGCAGCCGAATCGCGGCATGAATGAGCGGATCTCCCTCTTGCGCTCCTGTATCCCCTGAGGAAGGTAACGCCCTATCCTGGAGATTTCGGTCTCCGGGAGATAGGGATAAATCTCCGAATTGACAAAAAGAATTTTCTGCTTAATTTCGCTCATAAATACAAATATAAGAATTTTTTTTGAACTATTGATAATTCATTATCTTTGGGGTTTGATTTGATATACTATGTCTGACAAGAAGCAAAAGAATCAAGTTACCCGCGCCAGGATGGCCGGGGCATATCTGACGAGCGTGATTAGCATCAGCCTTGTGTTGCTGCTGATAGGCTTTGCTGCGCTGCTGCTTGCCAATGCTTCTTCCGTCTCCCGCTATTTCAAGGAGAGCCTCCAGGTAACCGTGATGCTCCAGGACGGGGCGAGCGAGGATGACGCCGCGCTCTATGCGTCCAAGGTTTCAAGCCTTCCGTACGTCAAGAACGCGCGCATCGTGACCCGCGAGGAAGGCGAGCGCGAGCTGGCGCAGATGCTCGGGGAGGACTTCCTGAGCGTATTTGAGAGCTCGCCGGTGCCGATTTCGGTGGAGCTGAGCCTCAAGGCGGAGTATGTCGAGCCCGACAGTCTCAAGTTCGTGACTTCCACGCTTCAGGCTGCATCGCCGCTGGTTGACGAGGTGTCCTGCCAGCAGAGCCTCGTGGAGGCGCTCAATGCCAATATGACAAGGATTTCCCTGGTGCTGGGCGTTTTCGTGCTGGCGCTGCTCGTGATCTCCTTCGCCCTGATAAGCAACACGGTGCGCATCAGCCTTCACGCCCAGCGCTTCAGCATCCACACGATGAAACTCGTGGGCGCGACGCTTTCGTTCATCCGCGCTCCTTTCCTCTGGCGCTCGGTGCTCCAGGGCTTCATCTCCTCGCTTCTGGCTCTCGCCGTGCTGGCGGCTGGCCTGAACGTGATGAGGACCTCCTTCCCGGCGCTGTTTTCAATCATCGACCTGCGGGCAACGGCGATTGCCGGCGCTGCGGTCGTGGTCAGCGGCGTGCTCATCTGTCTGGTGAGCACCTTCTTTGTAGTAACCAGGCTGGTCAACACGACCAGAGATAATCTTTATGTCTAGTATGGATAATATGGCAACGAGCCGCAAAGGCCTCAGACTCCTGCTTGCAGGCTTTCTGGTGATGGTCGCCGGCTATATTCTGATGACGGGTGGCGGCTCCGACGACCCCAACGTCTTCAATTATGCGATGTTCGATTTCAGGAGGCTGTATGCAGCTCCCCTGGTAATCATTGCCGGCATCGTGACTATCGTCGTGGCAATAATGGGTAACTTTAAAGACAAGGAGGAAAGATAATGGAGTGGTGGGAATCAATACTTATGGGCCTTGCGCAGGGTCTTACCGAGTTCTTGCCGGTGAGCAGCAGCGGCCACCTTATGATCGCCCGCGACCTGCTCGGTGTGCAGAGCGAGGGTTTTCTGGACTTTACGGTGACGGTCCACTTCGCCACCGTCCTTAGCACCATCATCGTCTTCTGGGCTCCGATCAAGAAGCTTTTCGGTGGCTTCTTCAAGTTCAAATACAATGACGAGACGGATTATATCCTCAAGATAATCGTGTCTATGATACCTGTTGCGGTTGTCGGCCTGTTCTTCAAGGACAAGGTCGAAATCCTCTTCGGCGACAGCCTCAGGACCGTGGCCTTCTGCCTGCTGGTGACGGCTGTGCTGCTGTGCCTTTCAGACGTGCTGTCTGGCCGCATCAACAGGGTAAACAACTCGCGCAACGGCATCTCCTGGTGGCAGGCGCTCGTCGTCGGCCTCGCCCAGGCAGTGGCCGTGGCTCCGGGCCTTTCGCGCTCCGGCACCACCATCGCTACGGGTCTTATCGCCGGCGTGAAGCGCGAAAATATGGCACAGTTCTCCTTCCTGATGGTCCTCGTGCCCATCCTCGGAGAGCAGCTTCTCGACCTTGTGGATATGCTTTCCGGCGAAGCCGCAATCAGCTCGGGCATAGGCTTTATGCCTCTGGCCCTGGGCTTCCTCTCGGCATTCCTTTCGGGCCTTTTCGCCTGCAAGGTGATGGTCGCCCTGGTCAAGAGGGCCCGCCTCAGCTGGTTTGGTCTCTACTGCCTGGTTGTTGCAGGTCTCATCCTGTTCTTTGCATAGCAGATGGCCGCCCGCGAAGGAGTTTATTTCGTTTCCGATGTCCACCTGGGGCTGCGTACCGCTGACCCTCAGGAGAGGGAAGAGCGTTTCCTGGCCTTTCTGAAGGGGATACCCTGCGAGGACACGCTTGCCCTTTATCTGCTCGGGGACATCTGGGATTTCTGGTATGAATACCGCGACGTCGTGCCCCGTATCGGGATGCGCGTGGTCGCCCGGCTGGTCAGCCTGATGGAGGCCGGCGTGCAGGTGTACTTCTGCCCCGGCAACCACGACATCTGGACCTTCTCCTTCTTTGAGAGCCTCGGGATGAAGAGGATCAGCCAGCCTCACTACGTGAGCATCGGCGGCAAGGTCTTCTGCCTCGGGCACGGCGACACCCTCGGGGGCTGCCCGCGCACATATGCCTTTATGCTCAAGGTCTTCCGCTGCCGCGCCATCCAGCGCCTTTTCAGCACGCTGCATCCCTGGCTTGCCTTCCGCTTCGGGCTGGGCTGGTCGAAGTCCAACCGCCGAAGCCACAAGCCCTACGAGTTCCGGGGCGAGCAGGAGCCGCTCTATCGCTTCTGCACCGGGCGCGCCGCCATTCAGAAGGCGGATTACTACGTCTTCGGTCACTTCCACTGCCGCGTGGATATGCCGCTGCCTGACGGCTCACGGCTATATGTGCTCAAGGATTGGATGGATGGCGGGATGCCTCACGGCTACTTCAACGGCTCTTCTTTCTATCTCCGCTCTTCTTTGTAGCTCCGTCCTTTGAGGCCGCCTGAGGCTTCTTTCTGACCTCGCTGCTGAGACGTTCGCTGCCCACTGCCGTGCGCGGCGGCCTTTCCATAAATATCGAATAGTAGAAGGAGTCCCATTGCCCCGAATCCCAGATGTGGCAGAGCTCCTCGATTTTTGCATCCTCGCCCTTTGGGTCATAGCGTGTCTTGAGGTTCTGCGAGAAGAGCCTTGCGACCAGCTGCCAGAAATTCGCCGCGAAACCGCTCTCGTAGGTCCGGATGATCTCGTAGGCGCTCATCCCGCATTCGCGGTCCACAAGGCGCATCAGCACCAGCCCCTGGCTAACCGTCATCGAGCGTATGTCCTTCTCGAAGAGGCGGAAAAGCTCCTTCTCGACATCGGCCACGTAGCGGTTGCGCTCGGAGCGGCGTGTCACGTCGGCGGCGATGGTGCTGTCCACCTGGGCCATCATCTTGCGCCCCACCAGCGCGAAGGGGTAAACCTTGTTGAAATTGTAAACCAGCTTGTAGTACCTGCGCCAGTCAGCGCTGCCTGCCTTTCGCCCGCGCGGGAGTATCCACACAGGGTCGAGGGTCTCCATAAACACCGTGTCGCCCTCGGGCGTGACTTCGTAGTACATAGGGGTCCCCTTCGGCTTGCGCAGCTTCTGGGCTGAGGCCGGAATGAGGAAAAGGAGCGAGAGCAGGACTGACAATATGTACTTCGGGCGGTATTTCATACCCTGCAAATATACAAAAATGATGCTTGTCGGGAAATGTGAGTTAGACCTCTGTGCTTCGCGTCGAAAATGTTCGGAAAAAATTTTGGACCAAGTGTGTAAATCGCTGAGAATGCGGAGATTGACCCTCAATATTTCGTGTCGAAAATATTTGAAAATTTTTGTCGTTTATGATGGAAATTCAAATATTTTTACTAAATTTGCAGTCCCAAAAACTGGCATCGTCCCGCGTAAGGTGTTGGTTTTCAGGAACTTCAGATTAGAAATTAATATTTTTAAAAGTAATACTGAGATGTTACAACCGAAGAGAACAAAATTTAGAAGGGAACAGAA
>JAEDLO010000089.1 GCA_016295245.1 Bacteroidales bacterium
TACAGGTATATTATTAAGAATCAAAGCTTTGGCTATATATACATCAGAAACATTAGCCAAAAAGACAGCGGGATAAAATTTGAGAATGGTATAATGTGTGAACCTAATATCGGTTGGTCATGGTGTTTCAGATCCGGTAATGGACTATATCTTGGTCTTGGGGCATCCCTCATCTTCCCCTTGGGTGAATCTAGAACGGAAAAAATAGTCTTGCCAATGCCTAAAATCTCCTTCGCTTTTGAGTTTTAATCATTGCGTTATACCTATTTCCGGGGCTCCCAACAAAGGAGTCCCGGATTTATATTCAGAAGCGGTATGCGACACCTCCGCTAAACGTAAAAAACCAACGGATTGGCAAGATATCGGTTGTCGTGATGCCTGCGTCTTTCTCACCGTATGAAACGTGATATAGGTAGTTGTTTGTCAATCCATAGTGAAAAGCTGGTGTAATCTTGAGGTCGAATCGCCAGATACTGTAATTGAGTGTCATTCCAGCATCGAGCGTGAATGAGAAGGCGGATTTCTTCTCCGTCCAACTCTTTTTCCAATACTGCCAAGATGTGCCCCAGGTTGCTTCGTGTTCCTGGCTTGAGGAGCCTGCAATGTAACCGGGCGAAATGCCGATGAAGAACTCCATATCGCTGAATAAATTCATCAGAAATGCAGCTACGACATTTCCGGCATCTTCGTATTCATTGCCGTATCCGAAATCTCGAGATATGACATCTGCCGAGCCAATCGTCCCTGCGTATACTCGTTCCCGCAAAGTACGAGCTTTAGTCCTATAAGCAAAGGCTACGGGAGTCCCGAAGGCATTGCTGACATCGGCAACGGACGGAATCCATTGGAGCCCGGCCCTGTAACCGAGCCCGTTCCGGAAGAATTGCCCATAGCTTACATTGATAACAGCATCACCCTCTATATCTTTATAAATCGGGACATTCACCCCAGCCGAAAGAGAAATGTCCTTCACCTGTGCCGCCGCGCTAAGTTCTATCAGCATTGCAGCGATTATTATGATAAAACGCGAGAGATTTCTTGTCATAAATTGAATTATTTTTCCATCACCTGATGGAAGTGATGGAAGTGAGGGAATGATGGGAATTGCTACAGGAGTTTCTTGAGGTCCTCGATGTCTGGAAGTGCATTCCGGAACTTCTCCGGCATTTCATCTTTGGTCCTGTAGGTGGCAACGCCCATTGGCTTGTTGTAGTCCTTAATCAGGTATTCCACAATAGATTTGTCGGCACTTTTACAAAGAACGAGGCCAATGGCCGGATTCTCGTGAGGCTTGCGGACAAAGTCATCCAGAACGGTGAGATAGCCGTTCAGCTGGCCGAGATATGCGGTTTTAAAAGGACCACGCTTCAACTCCACTGCAACCAGTGCGTTGAGTTCCCGATTGAAGAAAAGCAAATCCACCTTGAAGGTATGACCTTTTACCTCAACGGCATACTGGTTATTGATGAACAGAAAGTCCTGACCGAACTTGAGGATGAAATCGCGGATATTATCGACAATCTCTTTCTCCAGCACCTTTTCGTCAACATCTTCAATGTCATCGGCATCTAACTCCTCCACATTGATGAAGTCGAGCAAGTACTCATCTTTGAAGGCGCGGATGGCACGACGGGCGCTCTTGGGGTCAGGGAATGTGGTAAGGAAGTTGTTCGGCAGCGCTCCCCGATGATGGAACTCATCATTATCTATCGCTTTTATTACACCTTCCTTGCTCAAATGAGAAAGCGCCGTGATCTGAATATAATAGAGTCTTTCATCCCTGTCTTTCACTTTTTCCAAAATGCGGATATGGTGTGAAAACGGGACAGCCATAAATTCGCTGAGAGGGAATCCGCCAAAATTCGGCAATTCTGGTTGCCGAATTACAATGGTTTCAATTTCAGTATTTTGCAAATCGGCAACCGCGGTTGCCGATTTGCCTTCGATGGTCGCCCAAGCCTCGTAGAACTTGCGCATATTCTTGAGACTCGTGACCCCGAACCCCATAAGTCCCGGAAGATCATTCTTAAGTTGGGCGCTGATGATTTCCACGGCTCCCGTACCCCAGAAACCATTTCTGGAGTTCTCTGAAATGTACCGGCCAATGCCGAAGTACAATTTGAGTTGCTCTTGGTTCGCGAGCCGGATGGCGTTGTACTGGCTCTGGAGTATGGCCTTCTTGATGAGCTCGACGGCCTGGAGGTATTTTTGTTCTATCTTGTCCATAGGGCAATCTCGTTAGGTATGTAAAGATACTGATTTCATTTGGAATAAGCGTTGACAAAACTGTAAAGTCTTTTTACACCATCTGTTACGAAATTTTACACTGTTTGTGGAGGTTGATTTTGTAAGTGATTGATAAATAATGATTTATAACGAATGGCACACCATTTGTTCCGCTTCGCGCAAAATAATCATCTATTACTTACAAAAAGGCTTCACTATGTCCGTAAATGCAAGAATGGCTTTCTTCAGCCTGACCAGAAGAAAAGGCCGTGTTCTCTCAAGAATAATTTCCCTGACCCTTGGTCTGGCGCTGGGCGTTTTCCTTCTTTCCTATGTCAACTACAGGTACAACTATGACAACTTTCTTCCCGACAACGAGAGGATTTACAAGATATTCACCAATACTTCCGCCAATGGTGGGGGAGGCATTGACCAGCTTACCTTCTCGCCTCTGGCACACACCCTGATGAGAGACTGCCCTGAAGTTGAAAGCGGAACTAGAATTTTCGGACCTATGACTTTTGCCTGGACAGGAGAAGATAAATCGGAGCATCAGCTCACGGCGTATGCTTGTGACAGCCTTTTCTTCAAGGTCCTTGACTTCGGCCTTCTTACAGGAGATGCGGCAAGCCTTGGCGATTTCAATAATATGCTCCTCTCGGAAGAGGCGGCAAAGAGAATTTTCGGCAACGAAGATCCTGTCGGCAAAGTCCTCAAGGACAATCTGGATTACCCGAAGACCGTGGTTGGAGTGTTTCGTGACATCCCGTACAACACTTCGCTCGGACATTTTGATGCCATTGTCTCCGAGCACATGCACCAGACCCAGTATGACAAAGAATCCGGCTGGGACAACAGCAACGAGTACTACTCATACGTGAAGCTGCGTCCGGGGGCATCCGCCGTGGATGTTGAGGCGTGGATGAACAATGCGATGGTGGACAAATACGGACTGCGCGAGATGGTGGACAAGTATCAGCTGAGATTGATGATGGTACCCGTCAAGAGAGCGGAGGTGATGGTTGGCACCAGGGCCCAGTATATGGATTTCATCGCCATCATCACCGTGCTTGTGCTCATACTCTGCGCCCTGAACTACGCCCTGCTTTCGATTTCTTCTCTTGTGAACCGCAGCCGCACTATAGCGGTTATGCGTTGCACCGTCGCCGACAAGAAAGATATCCGAATACAGTTTATGTGGGAGACTCTTTTCGTGATGCTCGTTTCGGGAGCGCTCTCCGCCGCTCTTATTTTCCTTATGAAGGATTATCTGTCAACTACCATAGACAGCCCTGTTGCAGATCTGTTCAATCCGAAGAATATCTGGGTTACGGTACTTGTGATTATGGCTCTCTTTGTAGGTTCAAGCCTCATTCCGGCTTCAATCTTCGCCTCAGTGCCGACTACCGTTGCATTCAAGGGTATCAGCGACAACAGAAAGGGATGGAAGCGCGCCCTGCTCTTCTTTGAGATAACTTGCGTGAGCTTTGCCCTTGCCTTCCTGCTCGTTTCGGTACGTCAGATCAAGATGCTTACAGAAGGCGATATAGGTTACAATCAGAAGAATATGCTCTACTTCAGCCTCTTTGTCCACGGCGGGGATGCCCTCTTCAATGCTGAACGCGACCTTGAAAACCTGCCTTGTGTCGAGAAAGTTGGAACAGCTTTATCTCTTCCTTGCTACGGCTATATGCCAAGCCATGCGTTCATTGACGAAAAGAGCGGCGAGATGAGCTTCCCGTTCGTCAGAGAACAGGTTTCTGATTCCTATTTTGATGTGATGGAGATGCAAATTCTTGAGGGCCGTATGTTCAACGAGTCGTCATCATTGGATGAAGTGGTCGTGAACCGCCATTTCCTTGAGATGGCCGGGATGACCGAAGACCCGCTCGGACGCATCATCTGCCAGGGTGACAACGAAGGCAACATAGTGCAGAAACTCCGCATCATCGGTGTAGTCAATGACGTGCGCTCGACTGAAACGGGACGTTACCAGCCTATTGTTTATTCAAGCATACGCGAGAGCCTCAAATACGAGGACTGGTACTATGGCGGATTCCGCACGATGATACGCCTGGCCGATCTCAATCAGGCAAACGTCGATGCCGTAATGAAGAAGGTCAAGGATGATTACGAGACGATAGACAAGTATGCTTTGAATATATATGAAGAGACATACAAGCTGAAGATGAGGGGAGAGTTGCATTTCAGAAATCTCTTGATGATAGTCTCGATTCTCGCCACCATCCTTGCGGCAATCGGCCTTGTAGGTTACATCTCCGACGAGCTTAAACGACGTCGTAAAGAGGTGGCCATCAGGAAGTTGTGCGGCTCTTCCCTCTGGGGTATCATCAAGATAGTGGTCAGGGATTTCTCATATCTGGCAATTCCTTCGATACTTGTCGGCGAAATCCTGGCTGCAGTTGCTTCCGGCAGATGGCTGATGATGTTCGAATACCGCCTTCCTCTTGATTGGTGGATGTTTGCCCTGACTGGCGCTGCCGTGTTGGTTGCCATATATATCGTGGAAGCCTTGCTGACATTGCAGCTGGCCAGCGTCAACCCGGTCGAGAGCTTCAAGACTGAATGACGGCGCCTGGCCGGTATCGGTTCACACAGCATAATGCGGCGTTTATTATTGTAATCTTGAGGAGTTTTGGCTACTTTTGTCGAAGTGTATTACCGATTCCAATAGAAATGAAACGCATAGCATTATTTATCCTTGTCTGGATTCTGATCCCGTGTTCCGCCCTGGCCGGCAACGGTGCTCCAAGCCCTCTGAAGGCCCTTCAAGATACTACTGATATATACGGAGAAAGACAGGACAGCCTTCAGGCAACTGTATTCACGGCCGGCGTCCGTGCAAACTACCTCTCGCGCAACAGCGGCGTCAGGACAGAAGTCATCTCTTCCGCCGGCCTGCGCAAGATGGCTTGCTGCAACCTTGCCGACAGCTTTGAAAATTCAGCAAGCGTCACCGTGGGCTATTCCGACGCCGTTACTGGGGCCCGCCAAATCAGGCTTCTTGGACTGAGCGGCGTTTATACCCAGATGCTTGACGAGAACAGACCGGCTATGCGCGGCATTGCCGCCCCTTTCGGGCTGTCTTATGTCCCCGGTCAGTGGCTGGAAAGCATTCAGGTGTCAAAAGGCCTCTCCACGGTTGTCAACGGTGTTGAATCCATCACCGGACAGATCAATACCGAGTATCGCAAACCTACGGACGAAAAACCTCTTTTTGTGAATCTGTCCGCGATGAACGATACCAAGACCGACTTCAACATCGCATCTTCTCTTCAGATGGGCGACAGCTGGAGCACGGTCATACTCGGACACGTATCGGGCAATTTCAAGACCTTCGACCACAACCACGACGGCTTCAGGGATGATCCTCAGATGCTACAGTTCAACTTCGCCAACCGCTGGCTTTACTACAGCCCGAACGGAGTTCAGCTGCGTTTCGGCATCCGAGCCCTGCAGGACAGGCGCAGGGGCGGGCAGGACGGCTACAATCACGCCAGCTACACCCTTTCTCCAACATCTCCCTGGGGCTCCGATGTCCAGAACCGCTCGCTAAACGCATACGTCAAAGCCGGCTTCCCTCTGAGTGAAGACAACTCCCGCAACATTGCCTTTGTGGGTGACTACAGCATCACTGATATGAATATGTGGGCCGGAGCTACAAATTATGCCGGAATCCAGAATTCGGGCTTCTTCAATGTGATGCTCCAGAATGAGTTCAGTCAAACTCATAAACTCACCCTGGCTCTGGGCGGAAGCCTGGACAGCTACAATGAGCATCTTGTCCGTAAGGTCTTGGAACAAAGCATTGATACAGGACGAAGGACCACTGACGATTACGTGGTAGGTCTGGGAGGGGAGTATACCTTCAACGCGGAGGACAAGTTTTCCGCCATCGTCGGCCTGAGGGCAGACTGGTTCGGCGGGGAAGGCTTGA
>JAEDLO010000090.1 GCA_016295245.1 Bacteroidales bacterium
GGCAGATATTGCTTTGCGGTATTTCATAAGTGGTTTTTTATGTAAGTGTTGTAAAAGTACATAAATATTCTGAGTTTTCCACTTTCGGCTTAGTCGGGCGACCTCTTTTGCGGGTGCTTGACAGTTCTGACAAGTCGCTCATATCCTAATCTGCAGGGAATATGAGTTTATCGCGTTCGCATGTCGAAGCATAGATGTAGTTTAGTCCAGGATGGAATCTGTTGTTCTCATCAAGTGTCCCCTTTATTGACGATTCTTCTTGGGCGATTTGCCAGTATTACTATGCCGATTGAAAATCAATTCAAAGTAGTATCTTTGCACCAATTGAAACACATCGCGAATATGAAGACTCGATTTTCCCTTCTGGTGCTGACTCTCAGCGCAATGGTAGCCTGTAACCCTTATGGCACGGACGGCCCGCAAGCTGAAGACCTTTCAGTGGACGGCAGCGCAAACTGCTACATCGTAACCCACAGCGGCAACTTCTCCTTCCCGACAGTTAAAGGCAACAGCAGCGAAGCTCTCGCCTCCGTGGCGAGCGTCGAGCTCCTATGGGAAAGTTTCGGCACATCCGAGACCCCGACAGTCGGCGCCCTTGTCAGCAAGCTCGCATACAAAGACGGGGTAATCACCTTCACCGCTTCCGACAGGAAAGGCAATGCCCTGATAGCCGCCAAAGACAAGAGTGGCGAAATCCTCTGGACCTGGCATATCTGGCTGACTGACAAGCCAAAAGAGCAGGTATATCTCAACAACGCCGGCACCCTGATGGACCGCAACCTGGGCGCCACCTCAGCCACTCCGGGCGACGTCTGCAGCTTAGGCCTCCTCTACCAGTGGGGCAGGAAAGACCCTTTCCTCTCCGCTGACCAGATCAATCCGGGAGACCCGAGCCTCAATACCAAGAAAGCAGCATCCACAATTACCTGGCCAGATCCTGTCGTATCGGACGCAAATGTCGGTACGATAGAATACACCATCACCCATCCGACCACCTTCATTATGAGCCAAGGCGGCGTGTTGGACTGGTACTACAATGACGAGAACACAACAGAGGACAGCAGATGGCAGGACAGCAAAACCATCTATGACCCTTGTCCGGCCGGATGGCGAGTGCCGACAGGAGGAAAGACAGGCGTATGGGTAACGGCCTTCGGTTCCGATGAACAATGGGATGACGAATCCATCTGGGACGAAAAGAATTGCGGTGTGGATTTCGCCAAATCAGAGAAAAAGCTGGGCACAGACGCTTCAATCTGGTACCCTACCCCTGGACTTATCTACGCGGACACCGGTGTTCTTAACGCTGTAGGAACCCTTGGCGGCTACTGGAGCAACACCCCAAGCCGCAGATACGTCGATGTCTTCGGCGTCTCGTATCTGGGCTACATATTGAATAGCGTCTATAGCGACCGAGCCCACGGCAACAGCGTCCGCTGCCAGAAAATTCAATAGCTCAAAGAAGCGCTGCCTTACTTCTCCCTCAGCGAGTGGTCTGCGGGAACTTCGCGGTTGAGCCAGGCCTTGCGGCTTGTCCAATCTGCGTACGGATTGCTCCAGAAAGGGTCGGAGGCTGGCAGGCCTAAGGCGCAGAAAGCGGCGCAGCAGAGGTATTCGCTGCCGCTGTTGATATACTCTTCGGACATCCTGATCTGAGACCCCGTGAAGCCGACGCGGAGCCATCCCTGCTCATCAAAAGTGTCTTCCTCCCCGAGCTGGCGGCGGATTACGGCAGTCAGCGCGCAACGCAATTGGGCGGGGTTAAGATCCTGCGGCAGCAAGTGAAGGAGCGCGGCGTCGGACATCGCGTGGAAGGAGCCGAAGCGGTAGGTGATGGACCTGCCGACTGCAGGATAGGTGCCCTCGGGCGAGATGAGCCTTTCCATCTGGGCGGCATAGCGCCCCTGACGCGCCTGCTGGGCCATCAGCTGTTCTTCGCTTCGAAGACCGTGCTTGCGGCACACTTGCAGCACTGCGGTGAGCATAGGATGGATGACCAGCGAATTGTAGTAGTCGAGGTGGAAGTCCGCCCCGTCGCCGTACCAGCCGTCACCCTTGTACCATCCGTTGAGAAACTTGTCCACTCCGTAAAACAGTCTTTGCGTGTCGTACTGCCCGTCAAATTCCAGCAGGGCGGCTTCGATGATTGAGGCAAACAGCAGCCAGTTGCTCTCGTAGGGCGTGATGGCGCGGCTGCGCTTGAATTCAGCTATGAGCTTCTGCCGGGTTGCGCTGTCGAGCCTGCCCCAAAGCTGCGTTGGCGCCCTGAGCAAGCCCTCGGCGAGGAAGGCTGCGTCCACCAGGGGCTGCCTGTGGCGGTTTTCGCTGAAGCGAAGGTAGTCCGGCGACTGCGGGTCCACAGCGTTTTTCAATCCCTTGAGGGTCCACTCGAGCATTTGCGCGCGAAGCTGTCCCTCCGGGCTGCTGTCGGGCCCCAGTTCCAGCCAGGGCGCAATGCCGCAGATTGTCCTGCCCACTGCCTCCAGATACGACACTTCCCTCCTGTCAGGGTCGTCCGAGAGCGACTCAAAGGGAAAATTCTTTTTCAGGCTGCCCTCGGCAAGGTTCTTCATCACCGGAGTGGCAATCTTCATCAGCGCGTCCGTCCAAAGCTGCCTGTCCCCCGCGGCGGAAGGTTTGGCGAGCAGTTCCTTCATCCGCAACAGTGCCTCTATATAGTAATAATCGGCATAGGTCAGCGGCACGTCAACCTCGCTATTTTGTGGGATGTTGCCCACGCTGTGCTTAAGGATGAATCCGCCCTGCTCTCCCGGCTTGGCGAGGTATGCTGGCGAACTGAGGCTGCGCAGCTGCTTCTGGGCCATAGCGAGCCATCTTGAGGCGTCCGCGCTCGGGTCAAGTTGCGAAAGGTCTATAAGGGCGCTGGCGATGATGGCACCGGCAGACGCGTCACGAAGGGCCGCAGGGATGTCCGGCGCATCGAAATCCCAATACGGAATGCCATCCTCAGGCAGCCTCGGATGCGAGCAGATGAAGTCCGCTATGGCGCACGCCTGGCGCAGGTACTCCGGCTTGAGGGTCTCGCGATACATCATCGTGTAGCCATAAAGCCCCCAGGCCTGGCCGCGTGCCCACGCGCTCGAATCCGAATAGCCCTGAGCGGTCTGCCTGGCGTGTGGAACCCCGCTCTCCGGGTCATAAGAGACCACGTGGAAGGTGCTGAAATCGTCGCGGAAATGGTTGCGAATAGTCGTGTTCGCGTGAGTCTCGGCCACCCGGACATAGCGGCGGTCGCCCGTCTTGCGGCTCAGGAAGCTCAGCATCTCGAGATTCATCATATTGTCGATGATGACCGGGTACTTCCACTTCTTGTTCGGCTCCCAGGATTTGATTACGCCAAGCCTGTCGTCATAGCGGGTCAGCAGGCTCTCCGTACCCTCGCGGATTACGTCAAGATAGCGACTCTCGCCCGTCAGGCGGTAGCCCTGGCCGAAGCTGCAATAAAGCATAAACCCGAGATCGTGGGTATTGGTCAATTTCTTGGCGGGTTCAACCCTGTCCGTAAAAAGGGCTGCATAGCGTCGCAATTCCTCGTCCGGGCGGTCGCCGTAAAGCTGCCACAGCACGCCGGGGAAAAAGCCCGAGCACCACCAGCCGTAGTCACTGGTAATCAGCTTGCCGTCCGCAAAGCTGCGTGGCAAGGCTGCCTCCTCGGAGGCAAGCGTCCGGGCAAGGATTAGCGACTGCGTGCGGCAGAGCGAGAGGCTCTCCTCTATCAGCTCGGCCATCGGCTTTTGGGCAAAAGAAACTGCTGATGCAAGGCACAGCAGGGAAATGGTTACAGTCTTGATGCGGTTCATTCAAAATTTTATTTTCAGGTATTTATACAAAGATAAAAAATGTATCTTTACATCAAATTGAATTTGCTATATGAGAAACAAACTTTTCGCTTTCTGCGCAGCACTCCTGACAAGCCTCGCAATGTCGTTCAACGCTAATTCAGCCCAGAAGGAAGACGCCACCCTCATACCCGAAATCACGGAAGCCTATGAAGCCGTCAGCATCGGTGGTGAGTTTCGCGTAATCTACTGCTCCCCGTCCGACACCCTCAAGATAGTCGCCAAAGACAAAGTCCTCAATGGCGTCGAATGCCTCGTCGAAGATGGCACGCTGGTAGTGCGCTACCGCGAAGGCAAGGCCTTCAATACCATAATGGGCGGCCGCTCCCCTATCGTTTATATCCCCGCAAACCCTGATATCCGCTCCTTCAGGCTCTCCGGCACCACCCGTATGGAATGCGCTCATCCGATAGTCCAGGAAAGCCTCCATATCAAGATGTCCGGGGCCTCAAGGGTCATCGGAGAGGTCAAAACCAAGCACCTTGACATCTACTGCGCGGGCACGGTCAACGTCACCCTGACAGGCTCGAGCGACACTACCGACATCCGCATCGACGGCGCTTCGCGTGTAGCAGTGGGCGAAGGCTTCGAATGCAATAGCGCCGATCTCGACATCAACGGCGCCGGCATTGTCAGAATCAACTGCGTCGGCACTCTTAGCGGCAAAATCGCAGGCAGCTCCGTCGTCCGCTACCTTGGTGAACCCGAAGTCAACATCGAGACCAACGGCCTTGCAAGCATCACCCGTATCGACTAGTCTATGAGCGACTTTACCGAAGAACAGCTGAAGCGCTATTCGCGCCATATCCTTCTGCAGGATGTGGGCGTAGAGGGGCAGGAAAGGATACGCGACGCCAAGGTCCTGGTCGTAGGAGCCGGTGGCTTGGGCTCCCCCGTCTGCCTCTATCTTGCGGCGGCCGGCATCGGGCGCATCGGCATCGTGGATGGAGACGTAGTGGACCTGAGCAACCTCCAGCGCCAGGTCATACATTTCACCGCTGATCTCGGAACTCCCAAAGTCAAGAGCGCCGCAGCGAAAATGAAGGCCATCAACCCCGACGTGCGCGTGGACGCCTATCAGGAATTTCTCGACTCCACCAATGCCCTCCAGCTCATCAGGGAATATGACTTCGTGGTGCAATGCACCGACAACTTCCCTTCGAAATACCTTGTCAACGACGCCTGCGTGATGGAGGGCAAACCCTTTTCGCACGGCGGCATCCTGGGCTTCGAGGGTCAGACCTTCACGCACCTGCCGGGCACTGCCTGCTACCGCTGCATATTCAAGGAACCGCCTCCAGCCGGCGCAGTGCCGACCTGTGCGCAAGCGGGTGTGTTGGGCGCCATCGCCGGAATGATGGGTACCATCCAGGCCGCCGAGACACTCAAATACGTCACCGGAGCGGGAGAACTCCTCACGGACCGCCTTATGTGTTTCGACGCCAGGACGATGCAGTTCCATTCCATCATCGTCTCCAGGCCGGACTCCTGCCCTGTCTGCGGCACTCATCCTACCATCGACCGCCTCATCGACTACCCGCAGGCTTGCTGCGCGATGAAATAACGATTGATTACTTTTCGAGAAGCTGACGCCTATGTTGTCTAGCATACCATTCAATTTGGCGGCAGGTACCACGACATTGCCTGACAGGGTTGTACAGAAATACCCTCTGCTCCCTACCCTGTCTTCCGGTAGCTCTTCACCGCGAAGAAGGTGCATACTGAGCCGAGGGCGAGCAGGCAGCTTTTCACCCCGTTCACTCCCCTGGGGCAGCGAGAGAGTGGTCAGGATGCGGAAGAGGCTGGTCTTGCCCGCCCAGTCGGGGCCGATGAGGCCGGAGAGCTGGGCAGTAGTGAAATAGGCGCGAACGTACACCCTCGACAGGTCAGCAATTTTAAAATGCGGTTTGCCGGCGCTGACGCTTTCCCCCGCACCTCCCTTTACAAAAAATAAGTACCCTACGCCGCAAATTGGAATCCTATGCCACTCCTTTCGGAAAAACACCCCATCCTGTCAATCACCTGCGCACCCAGGATGCCTCAGAGGTACTTCTGGAGGGGGTTACCCGCGCAGGTGAATGACAAAACTCTCGAGCGGACCCATTAGAGCTATGTCTGAGGCAGGTCGCCTTCCTTCGTGTCAATCACCTGCGCACCTATGGTGCCTCAGAAGTACTTCTGAAGGGGGTTACCCGCGCAGTTGAAGGCATAAAGGCCTCACCTGCGCACCCAAGATGCCCCACAGGTACTTCTGGCAGGGGTCAAGCGCGCAGGTGAATGACAAAACTTCACTGAGGACCCATTAGAGCTATGTCTGGGGC
>JAEDLO010000091.1 GCA_016295245.1 Bacteroidales bacterium
ACGAAAAACTTACAAAAATTTACTATATTTGTTTTCGTCTATCCTCGGAAACTTAGGCTTCGCAGTACAGAACCCGTGTGCTCAAAGCTCCCGATGGACGTGTTGTTTAATGACGGGAGGGCAAATGATTAATGATCAATCATTTATGAAGTTGTTTCAAAAGATTGCAAACTGGTATTTTTCAAAATCCGCCACACCATACTGGGTGATACTCTGCATTGACTGTCTGGTCGTGTTTTTCTCCGGCTATTTCGCCTATGCAGTTGACTATGACATTGTTAGACTTGTCAACCATCTGGGTCATGTGACTTTATGGGTAATCCCTGTGCTGATTCCGTATCTGATCTTCTTCCGCGTTTTCCATACCTACAGTGGAATTATCAGATATTCATCCTTCATTGACCTTGCAAGAATTGCCGGCGCATCCATTTGCGCTGTGGCTGTGCTTTTTGTATGCGGTCAGCTGGGAGGGCTGCTGGGCTTACCGGCCCCGTCAATCAAGTTTTGTGCCGTCGTTTTTGCAACCACCACCCTGATGATGTGGCTGCTGAGAGTTGCGGTCAAGATGTGCTACGACATCTACCGTACCGACGAGAATACCCAAAGGGTGTATATCTATGGCGTTCGTGAAGGCGGAGTCGCCATCGCCAAGTCCATCCAGAACCAGGAACCAAGGCTCTATCGCCTTGTAGGCTTCGTAAACCCTGAAGAAAAGGTAAGCACCAAGTTCATTATGGGCGTGCAGCTTCGCAGGGTTGGACCGAACCTTGTCAAGCATATGAAAGATGATAAGGTCAAGGCCGTCATCGTCAACCCGCGAAATATCGAAGACTTCCGTGAGCGCCACGACCTGATCAACGAGCTTATGGCAGCGGATATCAAGATTCTCGTGATGCAGGACGCCGAGGCCTGGGATGGCAAGAGCGACTTAAACCACGGCACCATCCGCCACGTCGAGATTGAAGACCTCCTTCCCCGCGAGAAGATTGAAGTCGATATGGAGGCCATAGGCAAGTTACTCAGCGGCCGCAAGATACTCATCACCGGCGCTGCCGGATCGATAGGAAGCGAAATGGTGCGTCAGGTGGCAAAGTTCAAGCCTGCGGAGATGATACTCATCGACCAGGCGGAGACCCCTATGCATGACATCCGTCTGATGATGGCTGCGGAGCACAGCGACATCCGCGCCCTCACCATAGTCAGCTCCATCACCAACAAGGAGCATATGGAGAAGATTTTCTCCGACCACCGTCCCGACTATGTCTTCCACGCCGCAGCTTACAAGCACGTGCCTATGATGGAGGACAATCCGGCCCTCGCCGTCCAGAACAATATCTACGGCACACGAGTTATAGCCGACCTCTCCGTCAAGTACGGGACAAAGAAATTCGTGATGATCTCGACCGACAAGGCAGTGAATCCTACCAACGTGATGGGCTGCTCGAAGCGTATCTGCGAGATCTATTGTCAGAGTCTCTCCAAGGCCATTGCTGACGGAAAGGGTCCGAAGACGGCTGACGGATCGCCTGCCGTCACCCAGTTCGTCACCACCCGTTTCGGAAATGTCCTGGGTTCGAATGGCTCGGTGATTCCTATTTTCAGGCGTCAGATCAGGGAGGGTGGTCCGATTACCGTCACCCATCCTGACATCATCCGTTTCTTTATGCTCATCCCTGAGGCCTGCAAACTCGTGCTCGAGGCCGGAACTATGGGCCACGGAGGTGAGATCTTTGTCTTCGATATGGGCAAACCTGTACGCATCGTTGACCTTGCCAAGAGGATGATTTCCCTGTCCGGAGCCAAGAACATTTCAATCAAGATCACCGGTCTGCGCGACGGAGAAAAACTCTACGAAGAGGTCCTTTCAGACGAGGAGAATACTGCACCGACTCCGCACAAGAAAATCAAGGTAGCCCGTGTCCGCGAATACGATTACGAAACCGCCGTCCATAACGAGGAAAGGTTGTTGGAGGTTTCCAGAACTTTTGATGATATGGCAATCGTGAAACTTATGAAGGAGATTGTCCCGGAATACAAGAGCCGGTCTTCGAAATATGAGGCACTCGACAAATAATTCTATATGAACAAGTTTGAAGATTTGAAAATAGCCGTCGCCGGTACCGGCTATGTCGGTCTGAGTATGGCTACCCTTCTGGCCCAGCACCACAGCGTCACGGCAGTTGACGTTGTGCCTGAGAAGGTGGATAAGATTAACCATCGAATTTCTCCCATCCAGGATGAATATATAGAGAAGTTCTTTGCAGAGAAGGATTTGAAGCTTTCCGCAACCCTCGACGGCAAGTCCGCATACAAGGATGCGGATTTTGTGATTATCGCGGCTCCTACCAACTATGACCCGCAGAAGAATTTCTTCGATACCCACCACATTGAGGATGTCATTGACCTTGTCGTCAGCGTCAATCCTGACGCCGTGATGGTCATCAAGAGCACCATCCCTGTGGGATACACCCGCAGCCTCTATGTGAAATACGCCCTGAAGTTCCTCACCGACCCCGCCCTTGCGGGCAAGAAGTTCAACCTGCTCTTCTCGCCTGAGTTCCTGCGCGAGAGCAAGGCCCTTGAGGACAATCTCTGGCCTTCGCGCATCATTGTGGGTTATCCTAAGCCACTGAACTCCCTGCAGGAGAAGCAGTGGGAGGAAGAGAATGCGGCAATCAAGGCGATAGGCAGCCCTAAAGCCGAGGAATATGCCCACATCTTCGCCCGTCTGCTGCAGGAGGGTGCCGTCAAGGAAGGCATCCCGACCCTCTTTATGGGGCTCAAGGAGGCCGAAGCGGTCAAGCTTTTCGCCAACACCTACCTTGCCCTGCGCGTCAGTTACTTCAATGAACTTGATACCTACGCCGATATGAAGGGCCTCGACACCAAGGCCATCATCAGCGGAGTCGGCCTCGACCCGCGCATCGGAACCCACTATAACAACCCATCCTTCGGCTATGGCGGCTACTGCCTCCCGAAGGACTCCAAGCAGCTGCTTGCCAACTATCAGGATGTGCCGCAGCAGATGATGACCGCTATTGTGGAGAGCAACCGCACCCGCAAGGATTTCATTGCCGACCGCGTACTTCAGAAAGCGGGCTGGTATGCCTATTCGAGCGACAACCAATATGACGGCAAGAAACAGCCTGTCACCATCGGCGTCTTCCGCCTGACTATGAAGAGCAACAGCGACAATTTCCGCCAGAGCGCCATACAGGGCATTATGAAGCGCGTCAAGGCCAAGGGAGCGAATGTCATCATCTACGAGCCGGCTCTCGCGGACGGAGATTCATTTTTCGGTTCACTTGTCGTCAACGACCTTGAGCAGTTCAAGGCTCAGTCGGATGCCATCATTGCGAACCGCTATGACGACTGCCTGAAGGATGTGGAGGAAAAAGTATATACCAGGGATATTTTCGGAAGGGATTAGTATATGAATATATTAGTAACCGGCGCGAACGGACAGCTCGGCAACGAGATGCGTATTGTCAGCCGAAACAGCACGGACAATTACATCTTCACTGATGTCAATCAGGTCGAGGGCGTGCAGACCACTTTTCTGGACATCACTGACCTGGAGGCGATACGCGCGATGGTCAAGGAGCAAAAAATCGAAGCGATAGTCAACTGTGCGGCTTGGACCAATGTGGACGCCTGCGAGACCGACCCAAAGCTTGCAGCCCTGGCGGTGAAGCTCAATGCAGATGCTCCAGAAAACCTCGCCCTGGCGATGAAAGAGGTTGACGGCTGGCTGGTGCAGATTTCTACTGACTACGTCTTCGGCAGGGAACCTTACAATGTCCCTTGCAGCCCCGATCAGAAGGGGACTCCGACGGGCGTGTACGGTCTTACCAAGCTGCACGGAGAGCAGAAGATTATGGCTTCTGGTTGCAAGTATGTCATTATCCGCACCGCCTGGCTCTATTCTGAATTCGGGAAGAATTTCTGCAAGACTATGCTGAACCTCACGGCAACAAAGCCTCAGCTCAGGGTAGTCTTCGACCAATGCGGTACGCCTACTTATGCGCTCGACCTTGCAAACGCCATCTTGACCATACTCCAGAATCCTCAGACCGGCGTTTTCCATTACTCCAACGAGGGTGTGACAAGCTGGTATGATTTCACCTGTATGATTGCCAGGATTGCGGGCAACAACGCCTGCGACATCCAGCCTTGCTACAGCTCGGAATTCCCGTCTCCGGTCAAGCGCCCTGCCTACAGTGTGCTGGACAAGAAGACCATCAAGGATACTTTCGGAGTCAAGGTTCCATACTGGGTCGACTCCCTTGAAATATGTATTAATAACATTAAGAACCGATAATTATGAAAGGTATCGTTTTGGCCGGCGGTTCCGGAACCCGCCTTTATCCTATTACAAAGGGCATCTCCAAGCAGCTGATGCCTATTTACGACAAGCCTATGGTTTATTACCCGATTTCGGTTCTGATGCTTGCCGGTATCCGCGAAATCCTTATCATTTCAACCCCGTTTGACCTTCCGGGTTTCAAACGCCTGCTTGGGGACGGCTCTGATTACGGAGTTCACTTCGAATATGCCGAACAGCCTTCGCCTGACGGCCTGGCGCAGGCCTTCACCATAGGCAAGGACTTCATCGGCGACGACAGCGTGTGCCTTGTGCTCGGAGATAATATCTTCCACGGCTCCGGTTTTACCGCTATGCTCAAGGAGGCAGTCAGAACAGCAGAGCAGGAGAAGAAGGCCACGGTGTTCGGATATTGGGTGAATGATCCTGAGCGCTATGGCGTCGCCGAGTTTGACAAGCAGGGCAACTGCTTGAGCATCGAGGAGAAACCTGCCAAACCTAAGAGCAACTATGCTGTGGTCGGCCTTTATTTCTATCCTAACAAGGTCGTTGACATTGCCTCCAAGATTAAGCCCTCAGCTCGTGGGGAATATGAGATCACTACGGTTAACCAGTGGTTCCTCAGTGACGGCGAACTCAAGGTCCAGACCCTGGGTCGCGGCTTTGCCTGGCTCGATACAGGAACACACGATTCTCTCGCAGAGGCTTCGACTTATATCGAAGTCCTGGAGAAGAGGCAGGGCCTCAAGGTTGCCTGTCTTGAGGGTATCGCCTACCGTCAGGGTTGGATAAACGAGGAGCGTATGCGTGAGCTCGCCCAGCCTATGCTCAAGAATCAGTATGGTCAGTATCTGCTAAAGGTTATTGATGAACTCAAGGATACCGGCCGAACGAATCTAGACTAGAGTTATTCCACGAAACGATATTTAGACTTGTCCCGGGGCTTTGCCTTGGGACTTTCGTTTGCATAGCCGAAACCTATGCAGATGATGAGTTTGTAGCCTTTGCTGAAGCCGAGCTTCTCCTGGACTTCCTGGATTGCTTTGCAGGAAGGAATTTCCGGCTCCGCGATGAGTCTGACCGGGCTGCCGAGACAGACGGATCCCACACCCATCGACCAGGCTGACAGCATCATATTTTCGCTCAGCAGGCCGCAGTCGATAGGAGAGCAGTCGTAGCCTGTGTCGTTGGCGATGAACATCACCACCGGAGACTCCCTGAAGCATCCTCTTGCCATCTTGTTTGACGGGTTGGCTTCGGCCATTGCGTCCTTGATGGCTTCGAGTGTTTGGGGATTGTCCACGATGCGGATTTCCCAGGACTGCTTGTTGAGGCCGCTTGGGGCATTGATGCCGGCAAACAGGATTTGTTCGAGAGTGTCGCGTCCGACCGGTACAGGCTTGTATTTCCGAATACTTCTGCGGCTCATTATCACTTCCTTGACAGTCTCTGATATGGACCTCTGCTCCTGTGCGAAGCCTGCGCACGCCATCATTGCGGTGGCAAGAATCAAAGCTAAACGTTTCATTCGTACTATATTTTTCCGCAAGTTACGAAAATTTTGCCTTTCTCCTGCGCCCCGCTTGCCTCTTGCCTGTGGGGTCTCCCGAACTAGAACAATCTCTTCAGTCAGTCCAAGACTTGTTCCAAGCCTTCATCAGCAAACACAATCAGTTCTTCCTTCACAAACCCCTCAAACCCTTGCCTTCTGTCAATCACCTGCGCACTCAATGTGCCCCACAGGTGCTTCTGGAGGGGGGCACCCGCGCAGGTGAATGACAAAATTGATCGAGTGCCCGTCAGAGGTATGTCAGAGAGTGGTGGCCTGGCTTCGTGTCAATCACCTGCGCACCCAA
>JAEDLO010000016.1 GCA_016295245.1 Bacteroidales bacterium
CTATTTGGTGTATTGCCCCTTCCGTCAATTAGTAGTCAGCAAAATCGTCAGCATTTTTAAACGCCCGTTTAAAAGTGCGGAGGAGTTTATAATAACGTGTAGTTAGTATAACAATTATTAATTAATCCAAAATGCTTATGAAAAAAGCAAAACTCATCATCAGTGCCCTGTTTGCATTGCTGGCAATGACCGTATCTGCACAGAACGTGAAGATATCCGGTGTTGTCATCGACGCATCAACAGGAGAAGGGATTCCTTTTGCTGCAGTAATGGTTGACGGCACCTCACAGGGTGTCTCTGCAGACGTAGACGGATCCTATACGATTTCTGCTCCGGCTAACGCAGTTCTCGTTTATTCCGCTGTGGGATATTCAGACGTGAAGGAGTCGGTTAACGGCAGAACCAGCATCGACGTACGCCTCGAGCTGGATAACGAACTTCTTGACGAGACCATCGTCGTGGCTTACGGTACCGCTACCAAGAGCTCATTCACCGGTTCAGCCGCAATGGTCAAGGGCGAAGAGATTTCAAAGAAGATTACAACCAACGTTACCAGCGCACTAGCAGGTACCACTCCTGGCGTGCAGGTCATCTCTTCAAGCGGTGACCCTACCGGTAACGCTTCATCAATCCGTATCCGTGGTATCGGCTCAATGAGCGCATCAACTGCTCCGCTCATCATCGTCGACGGTGCACCTTATGACGGCTCAATCTCAAGCATCAACCCTAACGATGTAGAGTCTATGTCAGTCCTCAAGGATGCTGCCGCTTCAGCCATCTACGGTCACCGTGGTGCAAACGGTGTGATTCTCATCACCACCAAGAAGGGTCAGTCAGGCGATGCAACCGTGAAGCTCGATGCACGTTTCGGAAGCAACTCACGACTCATCCCTAACTACGATGTGATCTCTGACCCTGCAGAGTACTACGAGGCTCACTACACCAGACTCTACAACAAGTACTTCTACGCAGGCCACACAGCAGCAGAGAGCTATGCTTTCGCTGACAAGAACCTCCTCGACGAGAAGAACGGCGGTCTCGGTTACCTCGTGTACACCGTCCCTGCAGGAGAGAAGCTCATCGGTACCAACTTCAAGCTCAACCCTAACGCAAAGCTCGGTTACGATGACGGTACCTACTACTACATCCCGGATGATTGGTACAACGAAACCTTCCACAACTCAGTCCGTCAGGAGTACAACATCTCCGTAAGCGGCGCAAACAACCGTTTCAACTATTACGCTTCTGCCGGTATCCTCGATGACGGCGGTATCATCGCTAATTCAGGTTTCAAGCGCTACACCGCACGTGTGAACGCTGACTACCAGGTGAAGAAGTGGTTCAAGGTAAACACCAACCTCAGCTACACCCACACCACCTCACAGTCAAACGGCTCAAACGGCAACTGGGGTTCATCAGGTAACGTCTTCTACCTTGCCAACAATATTGGTCCTATCTACCCTCTCTATGTTCGTGCCAGCGGCACCCACGAGATTATGACCAACACCGTCGGCAAAGTATTCGACTCTAATAACACCAACTTCATCCGTCCTAACTTCGTAGGTAACGCCATCCGCGACAACCTCTACGATTCTACCAAGTGGAGCAAGGACGTACTCAACGGAAAGATCGGTGCAGTCCTCACTCCTGTCAAGGGCCTCACCCTTTCAGCAAACGTAAGCTTTATGGCAAGCAACACCCGCGAGAATGACCTTTCTTCAATCTTCGGCGGTGGCGCTTCTACCAACGGTGCAGCTTATGTTTACGCCGGCCGCGACTTCTCCATCAACCAGCAGTATCTCGCTGAGTACAAGAAGGAGTTCGGCAAGAACAACATCGACGTCCTCGCAGGTTACGAGATCTACAACTACGAGACCTCTGAGCTCTGGGGTCAGAACGACCACCTCTTCAACCCGCTCGTAGGTGAGTTGAACAACGCTGACGGTTCTGAGTCAAAGCAGCTCGGTTCTCAGACCAACTACTATATGACCCAGGGCTTCCTCGCCCGTGCACAGTATGACTATGCTGGCAAGTATTTCGCAAGCGTATCTTACCGTCGTGACGCATCTTCACGCTTCGCTCCTGGCAAGCGTTGGGGTAACTTCTACTCAGTCGGCGGTGCTTGGCTCATCAGCAAGGAGGACTTCATGTCTTCAGCAAGCTGGGTGGATATGCTCAAGTTCAAAGCCAGCTACGGTGAGCAGGGTAACGACGCCCTCTCAGTCGGAAGCTACTATCCTTACGCTGACGCATACTCTCACTCTTACAACCCTGTAACCGGCGAATACTCAATCCAGCTCGTTTACAAGGGTAACGAGGACATCACCTGGGAGAAGAAGAAGTCATTCAACGTAGGTTTAGACTTCGAGCTCTTCGGCGGTTACCTCAACGGATCAGTCGAGTACTTCAACCAGAAGACTGACGACCTCCTCTATTCAAAGAATGTACCTCTCTCATCAGGTAACCCAACCGGTAAGATTCCTGTAAACGTAGGTAACATCCGCAACGAAGGTTTCGAGATTGTTCTCGACGGAAGCATCATCAAGACCAAGAACGTGAACTGGACCTGGAACGCCAACTTCAGCCACTACAAGAACACCATCCTTTCACTCGATGAGTCAGTGGCTGAATCAGGCATCAAGGGCTCATACTACATCTACAAGGTAGGCGGTTCACTCTATGACGGCTATATGTACAAGTATGCAGGCGTAGATCCTAACAACGGACAGGCCCTCTACTGGCAGCACGTGACCAAGAAAGACGACAATGGCAACATTGTCAGCGAGGAGGATGTCAAGACTCCTGTCTTCTCCGACGCTACTCAGTACGAGATCGGTTCAATCCTTCCTAAGCTCTACGGCGGTTTCGGCACCAGCCTCAACGCATACGGCTTCGACTTCTCCGTTCAGCTCTCATACCAGCTCGGTGGTAAGTTCTACGACGGTTCATACCAGCAGTTGATGCACACCCAGAACAACGCAGGTCAGGCTTGGCACGTTGACGCCCTCAAGGCTTGGACTCCTACCAACACCGACACCGACGTTCCTCGTATGGATGGTGACACCCAGGTTGCACAGAGTGCAGTTGACCGCTTCCTTGCAAGCTCTAACTACCTCAGCCTCAACAACGTAACCCTTGGTTACACCCTCCCTGCAAAGTGGTCTAACGCTATCAAGCTCGGTTCTATCCGCATCTATGTCGCCGGTGAGAACCTCGCAGTACTCTCAGCTCGCAAGGGTCTTGATCCTCGCTTCTCTATGGGTCTCGGTAGCTATACTTCCGGTTCAGGTATCGGTACCAGCTCATATTCAGCAATGCGCACCGTTACCGGTGGTATCACTGTTACCTTCTAATTTAAATGAGAATTACAATGAAAAATATCAAGTTATTTCTCCTTGCTGCCGGTGCGCTCGTAGCTGCATCCTGCACCAAAATGGACGAGATTCAGCCTGAGAGCGGACGTATGCTCGTCTCACAGGTTCAGGAGACCTACTCTATCGCCCCAGAGATGTCAGCTGCTCCGTTCGCCGCTATGTTTACCAGTCTCGGACAGCCTACAAAAATGTACACATACCCGGATGACTGGGAGTTCCTTATGATTATGTTCTGCAACGACCTCGAAGGTGCAGACGCCCTGATTGCAGACAGCGGTTACAACTGGTTCAGCGTTTGTGGTGAGCTTTCATCAAGAAACGCCAACTACCGTAACCCTTACATCCGTTACCGTGCGCCTTACAACCTCATCGCTGACGCCAACACCTTCCTTTCAAGCTTCGGAGAGGACGTAACCGATGAAGTATCGCTCAACCGTATCGCCCAGACCAAGTGCCTCCGCGCCTTTGCCTATATGAACCTGGCTCCTTACTTCCAGTTCAACTACCAGATTGCAAAGGACAAGCCTTGTGTACCTATCGTTACTCCTGAGACCGTTGATTTCACCAACAACCCTCGTGCAACCGTAGGTGAGGTTTATGACCTTATCATCAAGGACCTCTCAGAGGCTATTGAAGAGCTTGACAAGTCAACTGTAAAGCGTGCGACCAAGGCTTACATTGACGCTTCAGTGGCTCACGGTCTGCGTGCCCGCGCATACCTTGAGATGGGCGAGTGGGCTAAGGCCCTCGCTGACGCAGAGGCTGCCGCAGCTGACTACACCCCTGCAACCCTGAAGGAAGTCTCAGTGCCTTCATTTATGGACATCAACGAGCACAACTGGATCTGGGGTTACGATATGACCACCGATATGGCCCTTACCTATCCTTTCGCTACCACTTCCGGCTGGCTCCGTTCTTTCTCAGCCAATGGTTATGCTCCTGCCTGCCAGGTGTACACCTGCATCAATACCCTCCTCTACGACAAGATTCCTGACAGCGATATCCGCAAGCAGTGGTGGGTTGACGAGAACCTTGAGTCAAGCCTTCTGGACGGTCTCAAGTGGCCTGGCTTTGACGATGTGGCTCACGCAGATGACGGTGGTGACGCCAAGCTTCCGTATGTCCCTTATACAAATGTGAAGTTCGGCTGCTACAATGTAGGTACCGTTACTAATGATGAGGATATGCCGTTTATGCGTGTTGAGGAGATGATTCTCATCCAGGCTGAGTGCCAGGCTCGTCTTGGCAATGAGGCTGCCGCAAAGCAGATTCTTACCAAGTTCGTCACCGAGAACCGTGACCCTAAGTACGACGTTGACGGACGTCACCTTGATCTCCTCGATGAGATATGGTTCCAGAGAAGAGTCGAGCTGTGGGGCGAAGGCTTCTATACACGCGATATGCAGCGTCTCAACAAGCCTCTCGTTCGCTTCCACGACAAGAACACCAATATGCCTGAGGCCTTCCGTTTCAACCTCCCTGCAGACGATCCTTGGAGACTTCTCCGCTTCCCTCAGGGTGAGATGAACACCAATTTGGGTATTGTCGACAACACTGGCGGACACCAGCCGACTATCGATGAGAACCCTGGTCTGCTCGACGGTGTAACCGACTAATTAACGCAAAAAAAGGAAAAGAAATGAAAACATTCAATAGAATTCTTGGCCTGTCTCTCGCAGCAGTTGCACTCTTCGCTTCCTGCACAAAGGAGACTCACACCTATGAGCCGGGCAAGCCTGCAAACTCAGCAAAGCACGACGTTTACTTTGCTGCAAGCAATGACGCAACCGTAGTTCTTTCACCTTCTGCAACGTCTTTCACCGTTACTCTCGAGCGCTCAAGTGACAACCTCGACGCCATTGAGGTGCCTGTTGAGTCTTGGGTTTCAGCTGAAGGTCTGCTCGAGGTTCCTTCTAAGATAAGCTTCGCTTCCGGCGCTGCCACCGCAGAGCTCGAAGTAAAGGTGCTTGATGGTCTTGAGATGTTTACCAACTATCAGGCTAACATCAAGCTCGCAGAAGAATTCACCAACCCTTATCTTGACAACAAGAACTACCCTCAGTACGGCTTTGTTTTCTATAAGGAAGACTATGAGGTTGTTGGCGTAGGTGAGTACGAAGACCTTTTCTGGTATGAAGACTCCTGGGAGCAACCTATCGAGTATTCTAAGATTCTCGATCAGTACAGGCTCAGCGACGTTTGGACGGTCGGCTCGGGTTTCACCTTCAAGTGGGACGGAGAGTCTTCAAAGGTTACCCTCCCAAGTGCCGGTATCGCAACAGGTGTTTATCACCCTGACTACGGTTATATCACTGCTACTCCTGTTGCAGCACAGACCGCTTACGTTGCAAAGTACAATGCAATTCAGTTCATGTTCAAGTGGACTGTATCTGCCGGATCTTTCGGCGACAAGCCTAACATCCTTTATCTTCCATAAGATATAGTTGATTCAATATGGAAGCCGGCTGATTTTTTCAGTCGGCTTCTTTTTTTTAGAAGAATCCGGATAATTATTCTTAATTTAGATTTCTGATTTAACTCAAACGAAATGAAAATGAATTTCATCCGCATCTGTATCTGCCTTCTGTCCCTCTGTCTTGCCGCCTGTACGGCTAAAGACCACTCTATGACAGAGCCGCAGACTGAAAGCCCGGAACTCACCGTCACTGAAGACGCCCTTCCAGGCTTGATGTATGTCAAGACCAAGACTGAGCTCACCGAGCTCTCAAACGGGGCCTACAACTTTACTCCCGTCTTCTTCATCGGTGGAGAGTTTGAGGAGCGCCAGAGGGCTGAAGGCCTACATCTCTGGTATGTGGCAAGTTTCGATTCGAATGTCCCTCTGACCAAGGCGGGATCGGAACTATATGACCTTCCGGATGTCGAGTTCGTCGAGCCCGTAACACAAATCGAAACCCGCGAATTCAACGACCCTCACTGGTCAAAGCAGTGGAGCCTATACAACGATGGCCAGAAAAGTATCGGCGCAAGTGGAGAGAAACTCCTCGGCTGCGATTTGAATGTCCTGAAGGCCTGGCAGATAACCACCGGAAGCCCGAATGTCATTGTCGCAGTGAGCGACACCGGCTGCGATCTCGAGCACGAAGACCTGAAGCAGAACCTCTGGGTCAATGAGGCCGAGCTCTACGGTCAGGCGGGTGTGGATGATGACGGCAACGGTTATGTCGATGATATCCACGGCCAGACCTTCTGCTGCGATGAGACCGGCGCCCATCTTGCTCCGTCCATCGAAGCGGGCGACCACGGCACCCACGTTGCCGGCACCATCGCTGCCGTATCCAACAACGGCCTGGGCATCAGCGGTATAGCGGGCGGAAACGGCTCGGCAGACAGCGGTGTCCGGCTGATGATCATTCAGAGCATTTCAGGCAACGAAAAATTCCCTTATAACCTTCCGGCGCGTGCCTTCCAGTACGCCGCCGACAACGGCGCATCCATCATAAACTGCTCGTGGGGTACCAAGAACGCCCAGCCGACCCCTGAAGTCACCAAGGCGGGCATCGAGTACTTCAACAAATACGCAGGTATGAACAAGAATAATGAGCAGGTCGGTCCGATGGCCGGCGGCTTGTGCATCTTCGCGGCAGGCAACGAAAGCGCCACTGTCGGCTATCCTGCAATGGAAGAAAACGTGATGGCTGTAAGTTCAGTGGGCGCAGACTTTGCTCCTGCCTACTACACCAACTACGGTGACTGGGTGGATATCGCCGGCATCGGCGGTGATGCAAAGAAGGGCTACCAGATTTATTCTACTCTCCCGGGAAGCAAGTACGGCAATATGCAGGGCACTTCAATGGCCTGTCCGAGCGTTTCCGGAGTAGCCGCCCTTGTCCTTTCGAAGTTCCAGAAGCCGGGCTTCACCAGGGAAAACCTCTTTGAAATCCTCACCCGGACAGCCAACCCGATAATTTACAATTACACCTCAAAGAATCTCGGCAGCGGTCTGGTGGACGCCTATGCGGCCCTTAACTACGAGGACTCCGCTCCGGCCAAGCCGTCAGGCATCAAGGCTGAGTCAACAGCCAACGTCATCAAGCTCTCCGTCCCTAATACTGATACCAATCTCAGGATCTGTCGCTTCTTCCTCAGCGAAGGAAGCCTTGCCTCCCTGGATCCGCGCAACCCGTCTTCAGAGGTCAGCGTCTATCAGCTTGATATCAAGGGCTCAGAGGCTGAAGTCGAGACCAGCTTTGCCCTCGATTTCAACAAGACCTACCACATCAGGGTCGAGACCGAGAACTATATAGGCCTCGTCTCTCCGCTCTCCGACGAAATAATAATCGCAACAGGAAATAACAACAAGCCTGTGATCAGCGCTCCTGAAGGAACTGAATTCGTATTCAAGTCACACCAGGTAGGCTATGTGCCGCTCAATGTGGTTGATCCTGACGGACACGCCCTGAGTTACAGCCTGACCGGAGACCTCAAGACCTTTGATATAAAGAAGATTGACGGCGGCGTTCAGATCGTTGTCAACTCCCTCAAGGTCCCTGACAACAAGACCTACAGCGGCAGCCTTGTTGCGGATGACTCATACGATACTTCTGAAATCGCAATCAAGATTACCATCCTTCAGAACAACGCTCCGGAGAAGATATCAGACATCGACAACAGCCTCTTCGCCTCCTTGGGCACTCGCAAGGATCTGGACATTGCCTCACACTTCAATGACCCTGACGGCGAAACGCTCAGCTATATCATCAGCTGCGAGAAGGAAGGCATCGTCAGCCTGAGTCCGAGCAGCAACGGTATCTATACCTTAAATGCCAGGACTTACGGCGAGACTCTTGTGAAAGTCGCTGCCAAGGACGCCAGGGGCGCCAGTGTCGAGACCAGCTTCAAAGTTGTCGTTAGGGACGGCAAGGAGACGCTCGACCTTTATCCTAACCCGGTAGTGGACTATCTCAACGTGCGACCTGCCAAGGAAGAAACACTTGAGGTTTCAGTATTCAGCAGGGCCGGTGCTAAGATCTGCTCTTCAGAGAGCACCCAAGCTGATCCGTTCAATCCTGTGAGGATTGATATGAGCGGGGTTTCAGCAGGAATCTACACCGTTGTCATCAAGTCGGCGGAAGAGACAAGCACCAGGTCAATAATCAAACAGTAGGAAGACAATGAAAAAGATATTTACGATATTGACGGCGCTCTGCCTTGCAGGCGCAATGTCAACAAAGGCGCAGGATTATTCCTCACTTCTGCTCAATCTTGACCCTGCGTCTCTGGCAAAGGGCTCGACGTCGTTTATCACCTCCGCAGGGGCCTATCTCGCCGGCCAGAATGCGGCGGCTATGTCCCTGTCGGACAAGAAGATGTCCATAGGCGCCGGCTACTGTCTGCTGCCTGAAAAGATAGGCGGAGGAAACGCCGCCTCACTCGGTACCTATTACAAGACCAAATCAGGCTTTGCCTTCGGTCTTGGCGCCAACTATATGGCTTCGGCTCCGATTTCAGGTGCCGGAGAGGGAGGCGCTCCTCTGGAGAGTTTCAAGTCCTCTGACATCAATGCCCATCTGGGCCTCTCATACAGGATAGTCAAGGGTCTTTCGCTTGGTGTCAGCGCGAAGTTCGTTCACTCCGCCCTCACGCCGAGCCTCTCGTCAATCGCTTTCGGAGCGGATGTTAACCTGGCATACCGCTATAAAGGCTTAAGCGCCGCGCTCGGCGTAGCCAATCTCGGCTCCAAGCTCAAATACGGCGAGTCTGAGGTTTCCCTCCCTGCAATGGCCCGTCTGGGCCTTGCCTACAGCGTTTTCGGCCTGCAGGTAAGCGCCGAGGTGGACCAGCTTTTCAGCGGCGGCACTATGGCCGGAGCCGGACTTGAGTACAATCTTCTTGACATACTCTTCTTCAGGGCAGGCTACCACTTCAGCAGCCCGACCAAGGCCGCAGGAGCATCTTTCGCTTCTGTGGGACTGGGAGCCCGTTTTGCCGGCATCGAACTCAATGTCAGCTATCTGCTGGCATCCGAGTCGATGGCCGGTATGCTTGCTTTCGGTCTCGGCTACAGTTTCTAGAGAAGATCCTGTTTGAGTTTTTCGATATATTGGTCTATCCTGCGGAGTTCCCGCGGGATAGCTATTTTTTGTGGGCAGTGGCTGACGCACTTTCCGCAGGAAATGCAGTGGTCGGCCTGACGCACTGATTCTACGGCCTTGTTGTAGCGAAGCAGATATCTGCGGCGGTCGCGCTGATAGTGCTTCTGCTCGTGGCCTGAGACATAGGTGCCTGCGTTGATGTTGCCGTTGTAGAAAGCGAAGATGCCCGGGATATCGATGCCGTAAGGGCAAGGCATGCAGTACTGGCAGCCTGTACACTTGATGAGAGGGTAGCTGTCAAGCTGCTCCGCGACATTCTCAAGCAGGGCAAAGTCTTCTTCGCTCAGAGGCTTGAAGTCCGTATAGGTCTTCAGGTTGTCCAGCAGATGCTCCATATAGGTCATACCGCTGAGAACCACTGCAACCCTCGGGAAACTTCCCACGAAGCGGAAGGCCCAGGATGCGAGCGAGCCGGCAGGCTCCCTTGCCTTGAGCTGGTCGGCGAGGGCGGCCGGCATATCGGCCAGATAACCTCCTCGCAGCGGCTCCATAATCACAATAGGAATACCCCTGCGGTCGAGCTCCCGGTAGAGGTATTCGGCATCGGCGTTGCGCCCTGAGGCGTGAGTCCAGTCGAGATAGTTCATCTGAATCTGGACGAAGTCCCAGTGGTACTTGTCGTGGAGGGCCATCATCTCGTCAAAGCCTTCGGTAGATCCGTGGAACGAGAAACCGAGGTTGCGGATATGGCCGGCGGTCCTTTCCTTGAGCAGGAAATCCATAATCCCCGTGCTGCCGAAACGTGTCTCGAAAGCCTCGCCTCCGCTCAGGGAGTGGAGAAGATAATAATCTATATGGTCTGTCTTGAAGATTTCAAGGGACTTGCGGTACATCTCGACCGAGTTGTCGTAGGTCCAGTCCGCGAAGTTCGAAAGCTTGGTGGCCAGCAGCCACTTGTCGCGAGGGTGGCGTGACAGGGCGATGGCAGTGGCCTCTTCGCTCTTTCCTCCAAGGTAAACGGGAGAGGTGTCAAAGTAGTTCACACCGTGCTCCAGGGCCTTGTCCACGAGTTTGTTGACTTCTTCCTGGATGATTTCTTCCGTGCCGTCTTCGGCCTTGCGTGTAGGCCAGCGCATTGCGCCGTAACCCAAAAGGCCCACTCCCGGAAGATGCTCGGGAACCTTGCCGCTAATCTGCTTGTCCGCGCTGCGGCTATTAGACTGCTTGCCGACTCCCGGTGCGCAGGCAACTGCTCCGAGGACTGCAGCCCCGGCGCCTGCCGCTTTCAGAAAATCTCTTCTATCCATATTGCAGTAGAGTTCTAATTGTGACGATGAATTGAAAGTCCGTCAACGGTGATGGCGCTGACAGGATTTGACGGGCAGAGGTACTCGCAGGCGCCGCATCCGATGCACTGCTCTTCGGCAACAACAGGGATGTGGTGGCCGTACTGCTCGGAGTGCACCATCCTGATGGCGCCGACAGGGCAGTGGCGGGAGCAGTTGCCGCAGCCGGCTTCACCCTTGGCGGCGAGGCAGAGCTCCAGGTTTACGCGGGCGGTGCCGATGTGGATGTTGAGCTTCTCTTCCTTGCTCACCGGCAATATTGCGCCGGCCGGGCAGACATCGCCGCAAGAGGTGCACTCCGGACGGCAGAAGCCCTTTTCATAGCCCATCTGCGGTTGAAGCAGGTGCTCCAGGTCGGACGAAGGGCGAAGCACGCCGTTAGGGCAGTTGCTTACGCAAAGCTGGCAGCCCGTGCAGCGGTCGTAGAAGTTCTCCACGCTTCCGGCGCCGAACGGCACGAGCCTTTCAGCACGCTCAGGCGTGGTTTTCGGGGTAATCTCGGCGAGTCCGCCGTCATTCTTCTTGATCTGGGCGGAAGCGGCGAGGCTTGCTCCCAGGAATGCGCCGGTGGCGATGAAGCTGCGCCTTCCAGCCCTGTCGGCGGCAATTGCGGCCTTTGAACTCTTGGCAGCCTTCGGAGCACCGTCAGTCCCAGCGGTCTTAGGGCGACCCAGGAAGCGGTAGTGGATGGCTCCGGTCGAGCAGTTTTCCAGGCAGTCGAAGCATACAACGCAACGCGAAGCGTCAATCTTGTGCTCCTCGGGGTTGATGCAGTGCGCCTTGCACTCACGTGCGCATTTCTTGCAGTTGATGCAGGCCGGCAGGTCAATCACCGGGCGGAAAAGGGAGAAGCGCGACACCAGGCCGAGGGCGGTGCCCACAGGGCATACGGTGTTGCACCATTCGCGTCCGAGCAGCCAGGCGCAGAGGGCGATTACTATGAAGCTCACTGCCGCAGTCACGGCAAGCACGGCACCCTGCGGATGAAGCAGGGTTGTAATCATACGCCCGTAGCTGCTGTACGGCGCAATCAGAGCGATAAGCACCTGGAAATCAAATATTATTGCTGCGATAAAGACGACAAAGATCCCGTAACGGGCTATCTTGTGTTCGGCGACAAAGACCTTGGCCTTGCTTTTCTTCTTTTTGCAGAGCTTGCGGCTGAGCTTCCTGCGCAGGAAGATGATCAGGTCCTGAAATACTCCCAAAGGACAGATCACCGAGCAGTAAAGCCTTCCGAAGACAAGGGTAAGAGCCAGGACTATTCCTATGGTCAGGAAGTTGAGTCCCAGGCAGGAAGGGAGGAACTGGAGTTTTGCCATCCACCCCCACCCGTCAGCACCAATCCCGGCGAAGAGCAGGGTGATGCCCACGATAAAGAGGGCGGCGAGAATGATACGGATCTTTCTTAGCATTGTTTTATGATTGTTTGGTCTTCAGAATTTCGGCTTTTGAACTGCCCTTTGTGCAGACATAGCTGCAAGGTTCGCGGAAGCCCTTGAGGAAGTCCCTGACCTCCATCCTCTTCTTGCCGGCAAGCTGGATTTCAAGCAGCTCGATGGCGCCGTCGAGGGTGGCGATTGCCAGGTAGTCCTTGCCGTCGGAGAGGATTTCTCCCGGATTGCCGTGGAGAGAGTCACTGCGGCGGGCCTTGTAGATCTTGAGGTTCTGCGGCTTCTGGTCAGGGTCTGCAGCCGGCACTATCTCCGTGAAAGCTCCCGGATACGGGCTGAGGCCGCGGATGAGATTGTGGATGTGGCGGCTACTGTCCTCCCAGTCTATGTGGCAGAGCTCGCGATTGAGCTTAGGGGCGCTCTTGAGTACCTCCGAACCCTGTATGAAGGAGCGCTGCAGGCGGGTCTCCACGTTGTTGGAGATGATGCCCTCAACGGTCTGGCAAACCAGGTCCGCACCGATTTCCATAAGGGAATCGTGGAGGTCGCCGGCGCTGTCTTCAGGCCCGATGCGACATTCCTGGCGGTAGATGATTTTGCCTGTGTCGATGTCCTTGTCAATGAAGAAGGTGGTCACGCCGCTGATTTTCTCGCCGTTGATGACCGCCCAGTTGATAGGGGCGGCGCCGCGGTACTGCGGCAGGAGGGCGGCGTGGAGGTTGAAGGTGCCAAGGCGCGGCATCTTCCAGACTTCCTCCGGCAGCATCCTGAACGCCACGACGACGAACAGGTCGGCCTTCCAGGCCTTCAGCGCCTCGAGGAATTCCGGGTCTTTGAGCTTCTGCGGCTGGAGAACGGGGATGCCGTGCTCCACGGCATAGCGCTTCACGGCGCTTTCGTTGACTTTCAGGCCGCGGCCGCTCGGCTTGTCCGCCACGGTCACCACGCCGACAACGTTGTAGCCCTTTGCGATGAGGGAGTCAAGAGGTGCGACTGCGAAATCCGGCGTGCCCATATATACTATTCTTATAGGTTTGAAGAAGCGTGAGACCTTGCTCACGAGCAGCTTCCACCATACTTTCAGTTGGCTCATATTCAAAAATTCTTTGTCTTTGGATGCTCTGTAGGTCAGGTAAACCCCTATCGGGGCAAGCACTATCGAGGACAGGAAGGCTCCGCGCTGGATGCTGATGGCTCCGTCCCTGGCGAGCTTGGTGGCGGAGATGTCCACAACCCAGTAAAGGACGAAGAACAGGACGGAGATGATGGCGCTGGTGCCCAGCTCTCCCTTCTTGATCATAGAGCCCAGCGGCGCACCCACGAAGAAGAGAATCAGGCAGGCCAGGGCCTGGGCTATCCTCTGGAGGAGTTCCACGCCCTCGATGCGCGAGTAGTAGTCGCTCGAGGAGATTTCGTGGTTGAAGTTCGCCAGCTCGTTGGAGATGCGGGTTGCCGTCATAGAGGCGCGGCTGTAGGTGTTGTACTTGTCCCTGAGGCTGTGGAAGTTCATCAGCTCCGGCTCGTCGAAAGCTTGCCGGCCGCTGTTGTGGAAGCTTGAGTCGAGCTGCCTCTGCTCCACGAAGAAGGACAGCTGGCGGAAGGTCCTGATATGTTTATGGTACTTCTCGTCCAGCAGTGCCTTGAGCGAGTCGGTTTCCGCCCTGAGCACCTTGGAAGGCTTGCTCTTGGACTGGTCGCCGTAGCGGGTGGAATCCGATTTCTCGAACTGGTAATTGCTCAGCGAAATGATGAGTTCCTGGCGGGCAAAGTTCATCCTCTGGAGAGTCAGGTTGGTGTCGGCCCGCCTGAGGGTGTTGTCCTCGAGATAGGATGTGCCGCTGAACAAGTCGAAGGTCAGGTAGTCCTTGGACTTGGAGAGTCCCATCCTGGCCGAGTCGGCCACGGTCACGGAGACGTTTCCCCTGCCGGAGCTGTGGTCATAGACCATCACGTCCCTCATCATTCCGCTGGCCTTGTCCTGGTCGCCGATGCGCAGGATGTAGCCTTCGATGCCGTCGTAGAAGGTGCCCGAAGGGATTTTGATTTCGTTCTTGGTGCGCCCGATGTCGTCGCGCAGCGTGAAAATCTTGTTGTAGGCGACGGGCACGAGCTTGTCTCCGATGAAGTAGGCGCCGATTGAGATGAAGACAGCAGTGATGGCCATCGGGGCCATCAATCTCATAAAAGGGATGCCCGCAGCCTTGACCGCAAGCATCTCTTTATTTTCCGCCATCTGGCCTATCACCATCATCGACGACAGCAGGGCCGCAAGCGGCAGGGCGAGAGGTGCGATGGTGAAGGTTCCCCACATAAGGAACTCCAGTATCACGCCCAGGCTCAGACCCTTTCCGACCAGCTCGTCGATGTAGCGCCAGAGGAATTGCATCATCAGGATGAAGACCACGACGAGGAGTATCGTGACGAAAGGTCCGATAAACGACTTTACCAGAAAGCGGTCGAGTTTCTTCATCCTGAGGGCTATGTGTGGCTAGTTGCGTCCCGTTGCCTTGGCGATAAGGGCCTCGAGGGCATCCTTGATGCCGTCAGGGTTCTTGCCGCCTGCGGTCGCAAGGCCGGGCTGTCCGCCGCCGCCTCCCTGGATGAACTTGGCTGCGTCGCGGATGTCCTTGCCGGCATTCTTGCCTGCCGCTACGAGGTCTTCGGAGTACATCAGCAGGAGCTGCGGTTTGCCGTCGGCAACGAACGCGCCGGCGATTGCGGTGTTCTTGAGCTCCTTCTGCATAAGAAGGGCGGCATCGCGCAGCAGTGCAGGATTGCCTTCTTCTTCGGCAATCTTGTTCACGGCGATGATGTTCACTCCGCCGATTTCCTTGCCCATTGCGGAGAGTTCCTTGGCGAACTGAGCGGCCTTCTGCTTGGCGAAGGCTTCCGCCTGCTTCTTGTATTCTGCGTTTTCGCTGATGAGTTTCTGGATTGCGCCTGCAAGGTCAGGGATGTTGTTGAAGAAGGCGCGGGCGGTCCTGAGGGTCTCCTGGGCAGCTTCGGAGTAGAGCTCGGCAGCCTCGCCGGTCACAGCCTCGATTCGGCGTACGCCGGCGGCGATTGCCGTTTCGCCCGTAATCTGGAAGTAGCCGATGTTGCCGGTGGCGCAGGTGTGGCAGCCGCCGCAGAGCTCGACGCTGTCGCCGAACTTGACCACTCTCACCCTGTCGCCGTACTTCTCGCCGAAGAGGGCGATTGCGCCCATCTCCTTTGCCTGCTCCATAGTGGCGTTGCGCATCTCTTCAAGGGCGAGATTCTTGCGGATGAGGGAGTTGACCTTGTGCTCTATGTCGCGGATCTGCTCGTTGGAGAGCTTCTCGAAGTGGCTGAAGTCGAAGCGGAAGTAACCGTCAGAAACGTATGAACCCTTCTGCTCAACGTGCTCGCCGAGGGTTTCGCGCAGCACCTGGTCGAGAAGGTGGGTACAGCTGTGGTTGCAGGCGATGCGTGCCCTTCTGGCTGCGTCCACCACGAGCTCGAACTCACCTGTGCAGCAGGCCGGCATCTTCTCGGCAATGTGGACGGTGAGGCCGTTCTCCTTGAGGGTGTTGATGATGTTGATCTTCTCGCCGTCGGCGGCAACGATGAAGCCGGTGTCGCCGACCTCGCCACCCATCTCGCCGTAGAAAGGAGTGCGGTCGAAGACGAGCTGGAGCATCTGCCTGTTCTTCTGGACTACAGTGCGGCTCCTGAGCAGTTTTGCGCCGCTGACGGAGGTGTTGTCGTAGCCTACGAATTCGCTCTCGCCCTCGAGATATTCGGTCCAGTCGCCGAACTCGTTGGCGGTGGCGTTGCGGGCGCGGTCCTTCTGCTGCTTGAGGTTCTCGTTGAAGCTGTCCAGATCGACCTTGAAGCCGTGCTCGGCGGCGATGAGCTCCGTCAGGTCGATAGGGAAGCCATAGGTGTCATAGAGCTTGAAGGCGTCCTGGCCGCTGATGAGCTTGCTGTCTGCCGCCCTTTCCATACACTCGTCCATCAGCTTGATGCCGCGGTCGAGGGTGCGCAGGAAGGCCATTTCTTCCTCGCGGATGACGTTTTCGATGAGCTTCTGCTGCTTGGCGAGCTCAGGGTAGGCCTCGCCCATATCGGATATGAGCTGTGGCACGAGCTTGCACAGGAACGGTTCGTTCAGGCCGAGGAAGGTGTAGCCGTAGCGGACTGCGCGGCGCAGAATCCTTCGGATGACGTAGCCGGCCTTGACGTTGGAAGGGAGCTGGCCGTCGGCGATGGAGAAGCAGATGGTGCGGATGTGGTCCGCGATTACCCTCATCGCAACGTCGGTGTCGTCCGACTCGCCGTAGCGGTGGCCGCTGAGCTCACCTATTTTGGCGAGCATTGCGGTGAACACGTCTGAGTCGTAGTTGCTGTTCTTGCCCTGGAGCACTGCGCAGAGGCGCTCGAAGCCCATTCCGGTGTCAATATTCTTGGCAGGCAGGTTCTCGAGGTGACCGTCAGCCATCCTCATATACTGCATGAAGACGATGTTCCAGATTTCGATCACGTGAGGGTCGCTCTGGTTCACGAGCTCGCGTCCGCTCAGGCCGCTTGCAGCTTTCTCCTCAGGGGTGCGGATGTCGATGTGGATCTCGGAGCAAGGACCGCAAGGGCCGGTGTCTCCCATCTCCCAGAAGTTGTCGTGCTTGTTTCCCAGCACGATATGGTCTTCAGGCATATGCTTGAGCCAGGCCTGCTTAGCCTCCATATCCATCTCGGTGCCGTCCTCAGGCGAACCCTCGAATACGGTTGCGTAGAGCAGGTTCTTGTCTATCTTGTAAACTTCGGTCAGAAGTTCCCACGCCCAGTCGATGGCCTCGGTCTTGAAGTAGTCTCCGAAGCTCCAGTTGCCGAGCATCTCGAACATCGTGTGGTGGTAGGTGTCGTGTCCCACTTCTTCGAGGTCATTGTGCTTTCCGCTGACACGGAGGCACTTCTGTGAGTCGGCCGCGCGCTTGAACTTGGTTTTCGCATTGCCCAGGAAGATGTCCTTGAACTGGTTCATTCCGGCATTGGTGAACATAAGCGTCGGGTCGTCTTTGACCACCATCGGCGCTGAAGGAACCACCGTGTGGCCCTTCTCGGCAAAGAAATCGAGGAATTTCTGTCTAATTTCCTTTGAAGTCATATATAATTCTGCTAATAAACGAACGGCAAATTTACTCATTTTTTGCATTATTATAAGTATATTTGCCCGGTATGCCGAGAAAAAACACCCGCTACATATATAATCCCTTGACCCTGGAGTACGAGCAGAAGAAAGAATCGCCCGTATGGGACTGGCTGCTCTGGGCTTTCAGGGCCCTGACAGCGGCCGCTTTCGTGTACCTGGTCTTCTGGCTCTACACATCGGTTCTGGGACTTGACCTGCCGAAGACGGCCTACCTTAAAAGGCGCCACGCCGACTGGGAGGCGAAAACTTCCCTTATGAGCAGCACGCTCAGTTTCTATGATGAAGTCCTTTGCGGCATAGAGGACCGCAACGACGACGTTTACCGCTCGATTTTCGGTCTGAACGAGATTCCCGACGAGCTGAAATACTCCGGCCTCGAGGGTGCGAAACGCTATGCCTACCTTGACGAGTACGGGGCAAATCCGGCATTCGGCCGGCTCGTGCGCGGGTTTGATGTAATGATGAAGAGGGTGTACATCCAAAGCCGTGCCCTGGATGAGGTGGATGAGCTTGCGCGCAAGGCGGGCGATATGGCTTCCTGCGTGCCGAGCGTGCCGCCGATTGCTCCGCTCGAGGGCGGCTTCAAGATAACAAGCAGCTTCGGCTACCGCATCGACCCTATATTCGGCAATACCCGTATGCACCGCGGTCAGGACTTCGGCCACGCGCTCGGCGAGCCGGTCTATGCGACGGGCGACGGCGTGGTCGAAAGCACGGGCTACCAGTTCGGCGGTTACGGCAACCAGGTTGTCATCAACCACGGCTATGGCTACAGGACGCGCTATGCCCACCTGAACACCATCCTCGTCAATCCGGGTATGAAGGTGCGCAGGGCTGATCAGATCGGCACCCTGGGCAACACCGGCAAGTCCACCGGCCCGCACCTCCACTATGAAGTGGAGTACAGGGGCAACTGCGTCAACCCGCTCAACTACTTCGACAGGGACATCAGCCGCCAGGAATACCTTGCGATGGTGCGCCAGAGGGAAGAGGAGTCACCGAGCGGCAAGATGGTATCGACTTCCGAGATTTTGAAGAAGAGGAGGACTGGCGATGAGTGACAAATTCACACAATTTGAATTCGACGCAGGCCGCGAAACCTTCGTGAAGGCCGGCGTAAAGGTGGTCACCCTGATCAAGCGCTTCGCGGGCTGGCTTCTGTCCAGCGTGACCTTGGTCATACTTGCCTATGTCGCGTTCTCGCTGTTTTTCAGCACCGACGTCGAGCGCCGCCTGCGCCGCGAGATCCGTATGTACGAGAAACTCTATCCTGAACTGCTCGAGAAGCAGGAACTCATCGGCGACGCCATCGCCGCTATGCAGTACAAGGACAATGGCGTGTATGAGCGCATCTTCCACTCTACCGTGCCGGAGGCCGACCCGATGGAGTCCCTGCGCCGCCTCTCCGGGCGCGACACCATCCCTGAAAACAGGCTCGTGCTCTACACGCTCGAAAAGGCCGACGCTCTGCTCGAAAGCAAGGTGGCCGTTGACGCGGCGTTCGACAATATCTTCCGAGCCCTTTCTGACAGCAGCCTTGTCCTGCCTCCAATGATCCTGCCCCTGGAGAGCGTGACCTACCCTCAGGTGGGCGCCTCGGTCGGCAGCAAGATGAACCCTTTCTACCAGGCTTACGTCAACCACGAAGGACTCGACCTGATTGCCTTGCGCGGTACGCCGGTCTTTGCTACCTCCGATGGAGTGGTGCGCCAGGTGAGCCGCTCGCGTATGGGCGGAATCGTTGTTGAAATCGTCCACGATGGCGGCTATGAAACCGCCTACAAGCATCTCGAGAGTGCCAGCGTTCACGCCGGGCAGACGGTGCGCGCCGGGGCCCGCATCGGCACTGTCGGAATGTCCGGCAAGTCCTTCGCGCCGCACCTCCATTACGAAGTCCGCCGCAACGGAGTGCCGCAGGATCCGGTCAACTACATCTTCGCCTCGGTTGCACCGCTGGAGTATGTGAATATGCTCTATGTGTCTGTAAATACCAAACAATCAATGGATTAATGGAAAAGCTCTTTTACTCTATCGGCGAAGTTGCCGCAATACTCGACGAGCCGGTGTCTCTGGTCCGCTTCTGGTCCAACTCCTTTCCGGAGCTGGTCAAGCCCGAGCGCAACGCCAAGCTGAACCGCCGATACACCGCCGCTGACATCGAGACACTCAAGCAGATTCACTTTCTTGTCAAAGAAAAAGGAATGACCCTGGACGGAGCCTCACGCCAGCTGCGAGCCGACAGGAAGCCGGTCGACAGCAAAGTCAAGGCCCTGGAAGTCCTGCGCGAAATACGCAAAAGCCTTGAGGCGGTCAAGAATTCCCTTTGATTTGCGGAACTAAAGGAAAAATATCTTAACTTTGCAGTTCGTATCTATTTGATAATTATTTCTAGAAATATGGCAACGACCAAGAAAACAACCAAAGTGGAGACTCCTATCGACGAGCGCGAAACCTTCGTCTCCCTGCGCAAGTCTTTTGCTGAGACTGAGCAGGATACAATGGAGAAACTCAAGACCCTTTACCAGCTCCAGGCTGCCGACAACGAGATCGAGAAGCTCTTCCAGCTTCGCGGTGAACTTCCTGAAGAAGTGAAGTCTCTCGAGGACGAAGTGGAAGCCATCGAATCGAAGTGTGAGCACATCAAGAATCTCATCGAAGGCTACAAGCAGACTATCGAGATGGCCAAGGCTGACATCGTCAACATCGACGAGACCACAGCCAAGTACCGCTCTCAGCTCGAGAACATCGCCAACAGCCGCGAGTACGACTCCATCAACAAAGAAATCGAGAACCAGATTCTTCTCCACCGCATCGCCGAGAAGCGCATCAACGAGTCAGGCATCGCCATCGAGGAGCGCATGGCCGACCTCGACAGACTCGGTGAGAGGCTCGAGAACCGCAAGGAAGACCTCGCAGCCAAGCGTGAGGAACTCGACGGCATTGTGGACGCTACCGCAAACCAGGAGGCAGAGCTCGTGGCACGCCGCGACACCTTCGCAACCAAGCTCGACCAGAGGACCCTCAGCGCATACGAGCGTATCAAGAACAGCACCCACAACCACCTCGCGGTAGTTTCTCTCTACCCTGACAACGGGGACGGTACCTATGGTGAGGCTTGCGGAGGCTGTTTCCACACCATCGCTCCACAGAGACTCATCGAAGTCGCTTCAGGAAAGAAGCTCGTGATTTGCGAGCATTGCGGCAGAATCATCGTCAATCCTGAGGCCTGATGGCTGTTTCCAAATCTACCGGCACCCGAAAAAAGGATACGGCAGTCGATCTCGATAAACTTGGGCTTGAGATAGGTAACAAACCTCCTCAGGCTCTTGACGTTGAAGAGGCTGTACTCGGTTCTATGCTGCTTGAGCCCGCCTGTGTTGACCAGGCACTCGAGGAGCTGGGCCCTTCGTGCTTCTATGACCCCAAAAACAGGACAGTCTTCGAGGCGATGTGCGCCCTTGTCAACGAGCACGTGTCGGTTGATATCATCACCGTCGGCGCTAAGCTGCGCCAGATGGGTAAGGCCGAGGAGGTGGGAGGCGCGATGTACCTGGCAAGCCTTTCCGAAAAGGTGGGCGCCGCCGCTCACATCGAATATTACCTCAAGATTCTCAAGCAGAAGAACATCCAGCGCGACCTGATTTCGGCCTCATACGACATCCTCAAGGATGCCTACGACGACTCTGTCAAGGTGGATGACTTGATAGACAAGGCCCAGACCAAGGTCTATGACGCCATCCAGAGCAATGTCCGCAAGGAAATCCAGGACATCGGAAGCGTCATCAACGAGGCGCTCAGTGACATAGAGCAGATGCAGAAGACCACAGGCTTGAGCGGTGTTCCGTCGGGCTTCGTGAGCATCGACAGCGTGACTATGGGCTGGCAGAAGTCAGACCTGATCATCCTCGCTGCCCGACCTTCTGTCGGTAAGACGGCATTCTCTCTGAACCTGATGAGAAATGCCGCCGTGGACCACCATATGCCTGTCGCCATCTTCTCGCTTGAAATGTCAGCCATCCAGCTGGCCAAGCGTATGATGACCTCGGAGTCCGGTCTGAGCGCCGACAAGATCAAGGGTGGCGCCAAACTCGAAGACTACGAGTGGGAGCAGCTTGAGCAGAGGCTCAGGGCCCTGTCCAGTGCGCCTATTTACATAGATGACACCCCGGGCATCCAGATTATGGAGTTCCGAACGAAGGCCAAGAACCTCGTCAAAAACAAGGGAGTGCGCCTTATCATTGTGGACTATCTCCAGCTGATGGAGGGACCAAACGAGTTGAAAGCCAATCGCGAACAGGCGGTTGCCTTCATCTCCCGCACCCTCAAGGCCACGGCCAAGGAACTGAATATCCCTATCATCGCCCTTTCCCAGCTTTCACGCCAGGCTGTGCAGCGTCAGGGCGGTGGCGGAAAACCCCAGCTCTCCGATCTTCGTGAGTCGGGTTCAATCGAGCAGGATGCCGATATGGTGATCTTCATTCACAGGCCTGACTTCATCGGCCTGAGCGAGAATCCGGAGGATAAGGAAAAAACCCAGATTATCATCGCCAAGCACCGTAACGGCCAGACCTGCGACATCGATATGCTCTTCAAGGGCGACCAGATCCGCTTCATCGAGATGAGTGAGGCCCTGGACGTAAGGGCACAGGAGATGGGTACGGTAACTTTTGATTCGGCAATGAACAATGAATTCGAATAAGGACATCAGACATAGCGGCAAGGTGGTTGAAATCACCCCCGAACTCACCCGCGTCGAGATAATCTCGGAGTCGGCGTGCAGCGCCTGCCACGCCAAGGGCCTGTGCTCTCTGGGCGAGTCCAAGGTCAAGGTAGTCGAGGTGCCGACCAGCGCCTGGATGAATCTGAAGGTGGGAGACACGGTGGACGTCCTGCTCAAGACCTCGATGGGCTTCAAGGCTGTTTGGCTTGCCTATGCAGTGCCTCTGGTGGTGCTTGTGGCTGCCCTGATGGGCCTGCTTGCCGCCGGAGTAGGCGAGGTCTTCGCTGCCCTGGGCTCTATCGCCCTCGTGGCGCTCTACTACCTTGTCATCTGGCTTTTCAGAAACAGATTACGCAACGAATATACCTTTAAAATCCAACAACAATAATGACAAACACTATTATCTGGACCATCCTGATCCTCACGGTGCTCGGCCTTCTGCTCGCCCTGGTGCTCTTCTGGGTAGCGCGCAAGTTCAAGGTTGAGGAGGATCCGCGTATTGATGAGGTCGAGAAGGTAATGCCGGGCGCCAACTGCGGCGGCTGCGGCTTTGCCGGCTGCCGTGCATTTGCCGATGCTGCCGTCAAGGCTCCGAATCTCGACAACAATTACTGTCCTGTAGGTGGTAATGATGTAATGCAGAAAGTGGCTGCCATCCTCGGTTACACCATCGAGCAGAAGGCGCCTAGAGTCGCAGTGGTTCGCTGCAACGGAAGTTGCGCAAACCGTCCGCGCACCAACATCTACGGCGGAAGCCGGTCCTGCAAGGTCAAGGCAGGTCTCTACAGCGGAGACACCGCCTGTTCTTACGGCTGTCTGGGCTGCGGCGACTGCGTGTCCGCCTGCCAGTTCGGAGCGATTTCAATGAACCCTGAAACCGGTCTTCCGGAGGTTGACCAGGCCAAGTGTACCGCTTGCGGCGCCTGCGCCAAGGCCTGCCCTAAGGGCATCATCGAAATCCGCAACCAGGGACCTCGAGGAATGCGCCTGGTCGTCACTTGTGTCAACAAGGACAAGGGCCCTGTGGCCAAGAAGGCCTGTGCCGCCGCCTGCATCGGCTGCGGCCTGTGCGCCAAGACCTGTACACACGGCGCCATCACCGTCACCGACAATGTTGCGTACATTGACTACAACAAGTGTAAGCTTTGCCGCGAGTGCGAGGCTGTCTGCCCTACCGGTGCCATCCACGGCTTCAACTTCCCTAAGCCGCTGGATAAGGAGGCCGTGAAGAACAGGATTGCCGAGCGCAACAAGAAGGCCAAGGAAGCAGCCGCTGCCGCAGCTGCCGCCGCCCAGGCTCCGAAAGAAGCGCCAAAGGCTGCCGTAGAAGCTGAAAAAAAGGAGGTAAAAAATGCGTAAGGTAACATTCTCCATAGGTGGTGTACACCCAAATGACAACAAAATCTCGCGCGACTGCGCCATTGAGGTGCTGCCGCTGCCGCAGACAGTATATGTATCTATGGCCCAGCATCTTGGCGCCCCTGCTACTCCAATTGTAGCTGTAGGCGACAAGGTCAAGACGGGTCAGGTGATTGCCGAGCCTGCCGGCTTCATCTCGGCTTTCGTGCACTCGCCGGCAAGCGGCACCGTCAAGGCTGTCGCTCCGCGCGCGGACCTCGCCGGTCGTATGGTGACCCACGTTGAAATTGCCGTCGAAGGCGACGAGTGGGCTGAGGGCATCGACCTTTCAGACACCCTGGTCACCGAAATCCCTGAGGACAGGGCTGCCATTCTCGACAAGATCAAGGCCTGCGGTATTGTGGGTCTTGGTGGCGCCACCTTCCCGACCCACGTCAAACTCAACCCGGCTCCGGGAAGCAAGGCAGAGTGCCTGATTCTCAACGGCGCCGAGTGTGAACCGTATCTTACTAGTGACTACCGCATCCTCCTCGAGAGGACTAAGGAAATCATCGTAGGCGCCGCAATTATGCAGAAGGTGCTCGGCGGCTGTCACACCGTCATTGCCATCGAGGAAAACAAGCCTGCCGCCATCGAGGCTGTAAGCAAGGCCCTCGCCGAGCTCAAGTACCCCGGCATCGAGGTCGTTTCTATGAAGAAGCGTTATCCGCAGGGCGGCGAGAAGCAGCTCATCGACGCCGTTATGAAGCGCCAGGTCAAGTCCGGCGGCCTTCCTATCAGCGTCGGCGCAGTAGTCCAGAACGTCGCTACCTCGCTTGCAGTCTATGAGGCTGTCCAGAAGAACAAGCCTCTGATTACCAATACC
>JAEDLO010000092.1 GCA_016295245.1 Bacteroidales bacterium
GCCAGAGCTAATTCTGAGGCAGGTGCTCTTCCTTCCTGTCAATCACCTGCGCACCTCATATGCCCCACAGGTACTTCTGACAGGGGTCACCTGCGCAGGTGAGGGGATAATGGTCTCACCTGCGCACCTCATATGCCCCACAGGTACTTCTGACAGGGGTTGCCCGCGCAGGTGATTGACAAAACTTAGTCGAGGACCCGCCAGAGCTAATTCTGAGGCAGGTGCTCTTCCTTCCTGTCAATCACCTGCGCACCCGATGTGCCTCAGAACCACTCCTGGGCGGGGTCAAGCGCGCAGGTGTTTGACACGAGATGGGGACAGAGGATGGAGAGTGGAGATTTGAAGATTGGGAGGTAGATTGGATAGAAAGATGGAGGAGATTTGGAGGGAGATTGAGGGTTGAATGGCGACGCGCGGGCGCGGGGGCGGCTAAACCTGAGTTTCGGACGCTCTCTCCCGATGACGAACGATATCCTTTAATAAAATGGAGGGAAGACGCAAGGCCTTCCCTCCATTTCAGTTGTACTCTGTAAGTTTTACTTGCCGATGCTTTCTACAAGGGCGAGAACCCTGTTGCGGTTGTCCTCGATGGTACCGAGGTCGGCGTTACACTCGTAGTACTTGCCAGCTTTCTTATAATACTCAATCAGAGGCTCGGTCTGAGCATGATAGGTTTTGATACGGTTGCTGATTGTTTCGTCAGAGGCATCGTCTGCGCGTCCTTCGATGATGGCGCGACCCTTGATGCGGGTACGGATGGTCTCATCAGAAATCATAAGGGCTACGACAGCGGTCACTTCTTCGCCCCTCTTTGCGAGGATGGCGTCGAGATCAGAGGCCTGTGAGAGGTTGCGTGGGAAACCGTCGAGAAGAAAGCCTTCAACATTTTTGATGGTGTCGAAAGCAGTTTCAATCATACCCTCAACCACTGAATCAGGGACGAGAGCACCCTTGTCAATCAACGATTTAGCTTCACGTCCAAGTTCGGTTCCAGCTGCAATTTCTGCACGGAGAAGTTCTCCTGTGGAAATGTGCTTGAGATTGTACTTTTGTGCAAGAGCTCCAGCGTGAGTTCCCTTGCCTGCGCCCGGAGGGCCAAAAAGAATGTAGTACTTCATTGTTTATTGTGCTAATACGTAAATGTCCTTGAGATTTCTGCCGAGCTCATTGTAGTCAAGTCCGAAACCTACGATAAAGTCGTTGGGGATTTCCATAGCCACGTAATCAAGCTTTACCGGCTTGTTGTAAATCATTGGCTTGAGTATCATCGTGCATATCTTGACATCTGCGGCTCCGGCCTCAAGCAGCTGCTTGCGAAGTGCGACTATGGTATTGCCTGTCTCAATGATGTCCTCGCATATGATGATGTCACGTCCTTCCACATCGGAGGTCAGGCCGATGACGCTCTTCACCACACCCGTGGACTCTGTTCCTTCGTAGGAAGAGAGTTTTGTGCTGACCAGCTGACAGTTGAAATCAAGTCGCTGGAGAAGTTCTGCGGTGAACATTATGGAACCGTTGAGGACGCAGATGACGATAGGCGGTTGCTTTCTGTCCCTGTAGTCATTATTGACCTTTTCGGCAACTGCGTCAATAGCCTCCATTATGCGCTCGTGGCTAATGAAAGGTCTGAATGTTTTGTCGTGGAGTACAATATTGCCCATAGACTACGAAGTTAGATAATCTTGGGAAATTATCCAACGGCAAAGTCCAGCGGCCCTATTATTTTGATCAAAATATCCGCAGGCGATATTGCAGTTTAAACTCAAATTTTCCTTTCTTGGGCGTGGGATTGCCCGGGTAGGAAACAAGGCTTGTGCGAAGATAGAGCGAATGGTGGCGCGAGGGTTTCCAGGCGCAGTACAGACTGCAATGGACTCCCCTTCCATAATAGGCGGGCACGGTGAAGGAACCCGGAGCATCCCTCTCGTAAACCCAGATCCTGTCGTCCCAGTTATCTATCAGAAAGCCTCCAAGCCGCAGGTACGAAGAAAGTTTTGGAGTAAGATATCCCGCTTCAAGGAAAGCGTGAAAGGCAAAGGAGGCGCAATAGATGCCGTCGAGGCGCGTCGAGAACTTCCAGGCGCCCGAGGTGAAGGCTAGTTCGGAGCGCAGCTCGACTCGCGTGGGGTGGGCTTCGCCGGGGGCATAATTCGCCGCAAGCCTCGCTGAGACAGTAAGGCTTCTCGCCGGCACGCTGACCGAAGCGGAACCGGCCGAAGCCTCGGGCACAGTGGCAGGTTGTTCAGTGACAGGATGAGAAGAGATGTCGGGCAAATTAACCTCAGGCGGAGGAACGGATGAGGGGGCGCGGGGGCGTGCAGGGAGGATGATCTCTTTGGAGTAGCGGAGGAAGCCTCGGTATTTCTGTTTGCGGGTGTCGGCACGGTAACGGGCATCGAGTGTGAAACACCAGTCGGGAAGTTCAAAGCCGAAGGCAGCGCCACTATTCTTCCCCTTGATGGAGGGGTCGAACCAGCGCAGTTGCAAGGCAAACTTTCGGGCGTATTCCGGCGTCCAGACCGTGCCGGCAATGGCTGAGAAAGCCCCCTTGTATGTCAGCGAAGTCTCCCCGAACAAACTCAGATTCGGCAGTGATCCCAGGAAGTGCACTCCCGCCGCCTCGCACGTCGCCGTCACTCCGGCATGAATCAGCCGCCCCGTCCAGCTCAGGTCAGCGAGAGCCTCGATGCCGGGAGCAGTGGAGCCGGGATTGGTGGAACCGGAGGCTTTGGTGAATAAGCCCAATTTGGCGAGGGCCTCGGGGGCGCAGCCAATGGCAGTGCTGAGCGTAAAGCGCCGAAGGTTGAAATCCGCCGCCATTCCGGTCATCCCCGGCGAAAAGCTTGCACTCGGGCTCAGGCCCGAGCCTGACTTTCGAAACGAAGCGACAGAAGAAAGCGAACTGAGCGAAAAACCACTCCACTGCGTCAGACCTTCGCCGAAACGGGCATTGAAGGCGCCGAGCACGACTTTCCCGAGATATCGCCTGCCGTAATAGACGGCGCTCGCGCTCACCGGCCCGAAGCGTCCACTGTCGTAGCTTTTGCGCCCGACGATGCTCAGCTCCGCCCGCTGCCCCAAAGACAGGTGAAGCTTCGAGCCATAACCCGTGCGCTGCTCTCCCCTATCTTTTGAGCGCGAATCCGGCACGGGCACCGAAACTGCGCCGCGCAGCTCCAAATCCAGCTCCGGCCGTAACTTTTTCGCCCCTATGGGACCGTCCTCCGCGCGGATGACTATGAAATGCCTGAGGGCATCGACCTTTCGCGAAGTGAAGCCTTCGATGAGCATAAGCTCCGTCAGGGAGAGGATTTCCCCGCCTTGACGCCGATGCTCGAGGATGGAGGCCACCTGAAAAGGAGTGAACAGCCCGCAGGCGAGCAGGCGCGAGCGGCCGCAGCGATTAAGGTCCAGGGGCTTGCGTCGCAAGTCTTCATACCTCTCAAGCTCCTCGGCGGAAAGCTCTTCCATAGAGGAGGCGCCACTCAGAAGCAACACGGCATCCCTGAAGGAATCCGCCCCATCAACGGCACCCAGATAACAATCCGCCGCGACAGGCACGAGAACATACAGCAGGGCCGTAAGAAAAACGAGAGGCAAGTTCATAGCAAGTCAGCATTTCTGCTCCAAACTTAGCCCGATTTTTCTTACGGCCACGCTGAAAACTTAAATTTTCAGTCTTTACAAATTTTCAAGGATTTTTTCCATCTGGATTCCTCTTGAGCCCTTGATGAGGATGACAGCTGAATCAAGCGGGTTTTCTTTCAAAAAGGCCGCCAGCGCCGCGGAATCCGCAAACCATCCGCCCGTCCGGAGCCCGGTGGAGTCAAGTGCCTTGCGGAACTCCTCGCCCACGAGAAAAGCCTTCTGGCCTTCGGCGCATAGGCGGCGCACCACTTTCTCGTGCTCCGAAAGCGACTCTGCCCCGAGCTCACGCATATCTCCGAGCATCGCTATCTTGAGCGGCGCGACCACCTGAGCGAAGCTGTCCAGAGCAGCCTGCATCGAGGACGGGTTGGCATTGTATGCGTCCACAATGAGGCTGTTCGAAGCTGTCCTGACCATCTGGGAGCGGTTGTTCGAAGGCGTGAAGCCCTCGATGGCGGCGATGGCCTCGGAGCGCGCAACCCCGAAATACTCGCCTACCGCCAGCGCGGCGAGGACGTTATTGGCGTTGTATGCGCCGATCAGGCGGGTGCGGATCAGGGAGTCGCCCAGCTTGATGCGCAGGTATGGCTCATCTGCTTCCGCCGGCAGGACCTCCGCGCCTTGATAGGCAATGCCGTAGCCGAAGAAATGGCAAGGCTCTTTGGCGGCCATTTCGCGCAGGTCAGCGTCATCCTCGTTGAGGAAGATGAGCCCTCCGTGCGATCCGAGCCACTTATAGAGTTCGCCTTTTGCGGCCTTGACGCCCTCGAAGGAGCCGAAGCCGAGCAGGTGCGCCCTGCCCACGTTGGTGATAAGACCGTAGGTCGGACGGCTGACTGTCACGAGCTTGGCGATGTCGTCAGGATGATTCGCGCCCATCTCGATGACCGCGATTTCGGTGTCTGGGCGTATGCTCAGCAGGCTGAGAGGCACGCCGATGTCGTTGTTGAGGTTGCCTTTGGTGGCGGTAACCTTGTATTTGCGGCTCAAGACCGCCTCAATCAGGTTCTTGGTAGTGGTCTTGCCGTTGGTGCCGGTCAGGCCGATGACGCGCAGCTCTCCGCCGCGCACGTGGGTGCGGTGCCAGATTGCCAGCTCGCGCAGAGTCGCCATTGGATCAGCCACCCTGATGAGGCCGGCTGCGTCGGGCAGGTCCGCATCGGCATTCACTACCGCCCAGGCCGCCCCCTTCTGAAGCGCCGCGAGGGCATAGTCGTTGCCGTCGAAGTTCTCTCCGCGCAGGGCAAAAAACATCTCGCCCGGCTGGACGGCGCGGCTGTCTGTCGTAACGCGATAATCGCAGCCGCAGTATTTTTCATAAAGTGCGTCCATCTGCTGCAGTGCTATTTGGTGCCGGTGCTGCCGAAGCCGCCCTCTCCCCTGTCGGATGAGGAGAGCTCGCCGACTTCCTCCCATTGAATCTGCTCATAGCGGGCAAGGATGAGCTGGGCGATACGCTCTCCTCGCTCGACCGTGAAGGGCTCGCTGCTGAGGTTCACCAGAATCACGCAAACCTCGCCCCTGTAATCCGAGTCGATGGTGCCCGGAGAGTTAAGCACGGTAACACCCTTCTTTGCCGCAAGGCCGCTACGGGGGCAAACCTGCACCTCGTAGCCGCGTGGAATCTCAAGATACAGGCCCGTCGGGACGATAGCCCTGGCGAGGGGCGCGAGCACGACAGGTTCGTCATTGGCGGCTCTTACGTCAAGCCCCGCAGAGAACTCCGTGGCGTATTCCGGAAGGGGGTTGCCGCCCTTATTGATTACTTTAACTGTTGGCATATCAGATAGTTATTTTGAAGCGTATTTGTAAAGTCCCAGCGCAATGAGGGCATAGAGCAGGTTCGGTATCCACAAGGCTATGCCCGGCGGCAGCGTATTGGTATAGACGAACATCTCGCTGAAGCGCAGGAAAAGGATGTAGGAGAAGGCCAGGGCGAGACCGATGATGAGGTTCCAGCCGGTGCCGCCGCGCTTCTTTCGCGAGGATACGGTCACACCTATGATGGTCAGGATGATGGCCGAAAACGGCAGAGCAAGGCGCCGGTGCTGCTCTATCTGGGCGTACATCACATTGGCGTCGCCTCTCATCTTCTGAGTGTCAATGAGTTCCATCAGCTGCGCATTATCCAGGGTTTCGACCGTTTTCTCGTTATTAAAGAGGTCCTTGAGCTGCAGGGCGATGGTCGTGTCGGCGTGGTCAAGGACTTTGATGTTGTCGGCAAGTCCGGAGCCGTAATCCCTCTCCACAACCTTCCTGAGTTTCCAGCTGCGCGATGTAGAGTCCCAGGCAGCAGTCTCCGCACTCACTTTCCTGACGAGTTTGCCGTGATCGAAGTCTTCGATGGTGAAGTGATAGGCTGTGCTGTTCCAACGCGAGAAGGACTCGATGAATACGAACTGCCCCGGAGATATCTGGTAATGGATATTGCGCAGGTTGTATTCGTTGTGGAGCTGGACAT
>JAEDLO010000093.1 GCA_016295245.1 Bacteroidales bacterium
AGAGGTATGTCAGAGAGTGGTGGCCTGGCTTCGTGTCAATCACCTGCGCACCCAATGTGCCTCAGAGGTACTTCTGACAGGGGTCGCCCGCGCAGGTGAGGGGATAATGGTCTCACCTGCGCACCGAGGATGCCTCACAGGTACTTCTGACAGGGGTCACCCGAGCAGGTGAATGACACAATCACCGAGGATTTCGCCGGGGCCGGTTTTTCAAGAAGTCGCCCGCTCGGGTGATGGCCTTGGAAGAAAAAAGGCCACATCGCTCAGATGTGACCTTAATCAAATTTTTAGTCTTTTACGAGGCGGATGCCGTAGATCTGGCCGACCTGCTTGCGCGGGTGGGCGACGAACTTGACCCGGATCTCGGACTTGCCCTCGAGCATTGAGCTCGGGATAGGGTAGGACTCGGTCTTGAACTGGGTGGTTCGGTAGCGCTTGGTGTTGTTGACGCTGCGGAGGATGACGTCGTCGATGTAGATGTCGAACTCGTTGGTGCGCCACTCATCCTGGCCCCAGTAGGTCAGGTTCAGGGAGAGGGAGGTTTCGCCTCCGGTCTTCATCAGGTAGCTGAACCAGTGGCCGTTGCGGGCGTCACGGTAGAAGACTCCCTCGGTGCTTCCTCTTTCGGATCTGTCGGTTTCCATCCTGTGGTCGGTCTCCGGCTGCTGTTCACCCGGAGAAACCTTGTCCACGGTGCGCTCCTCGAGGATCTTGCGCTCGGCTTCACGCTCTGCGAGCTCGCGGGTGTAAGACTCATATTCGCTGTCGCCCAGCGCGAGCCAATACATCATATAACGTGCGTCGTGGATCTCGAAGAATGGCTGGAGCTCTCCCTTGATGGCATTTTCCATAGGTGTCTTGAGGGTAAAGTGCAGAGGCTTGCCCTTAACCGGAACCAGCTGGGAAGCTATGTCGGAAAGCTTTTTCGGACGCAGGATAGGAGCCTTGTCAAGCGGGAGCTTTTCGCCTGAGGCGTATTGGCCGAAGCGGCTGTCGTCCGCGAGGAGAGCCTTCAGGTCTTCAGTGCCGGTCTTCATACCGAGAAGGATAGGACCGTACATTATTGCGACATACTGAGGGACATTAGGCATCTGCTCGATGCGAGCCTGCATAGGGAACCTTACTTCCACGCCCTCGCCCTTCTTCCAGTCGCGGGTGATGGCGATATATCCATCCTTCTCACTGTACTCGGCCTTGAAGCCTATTCCTTTGATGCTGAAGTTGTTGCACCATTGTGGTTTGCGGATTTTGAGGGTGAATCGGCCCTTGCCTTCAGTGACGCTGATCTTGCTTGACTCTTCGTAAGGGAAGCCGGTTTTCTGGAGGAGTTTGACGCCCTTCTGCTCCCAGTTGAGCTCAGAGGCGATAAAGAGGTTGACGCTCAGCTCGTCCTCACCCTTGTGGGTCCAGATGAACTGTCCGTACTTGCCGTGATTTTCCATTCCCGTGCCGACGCAGCACCACATCGCCTCGTTTGGAACGGAGTAGTTGCGGTAGTGGCGCGGACGGGCTGAGGTGAAGTATACATAGCCGCCGTGCTCCGGATGCTGGCTGGAGAGGATGTGGTTGAACAGTGCTCTCTCGTAGAAGTCGCCGTATTTACCGTCAGGATTGGCGCGGTTCAAGGCTTCTGTGAGCTTGAGCATATTATAGGTGTTGCAGGATTCCGGTCCGTCGATGTCGTTGACATAGTCGATGCAGGTCTGGACGGTAGGGAAGTGCTCGCGACGGGAGTTGCCTCCGAAAGCGAGCATACGTGCAGAAGTAACGTTGGTCCAGAAATATTCACTGGCGTGGTGGTAGCTCTCCTCACCGCTGAGTTCGGCAATGCGCTCGAAGCCTGTCACCTTAGGGATCTGGGTGTTGGCGTGGAGGTTGTCGAGGCAGTCTTCATCCTTGGAGAGCGGGATCAGCAGCGCCTTGTGGGCGAAACGCTTGGCGCAGTCGAGGTATTTCTTGTCGCCGGTCAGGTAGTACGCGTCGGCGAGCACCTCATCCATACCGCCGTGCTCGTTGGATAGCATCTGCTCCATCTGGGCGTCACTCAGAGCGGAGTTGATGTCCACTGCCCAGTCGCACAGGCGCAGGAAAAGCTCAAGACCTTTGGCGGAGCCGCCATAAACATAGGCGTCGCGAAGGCCGGCGAACATCTTGTGGATATTGTAATAAGGCGCCCAGGTGCCGAAATAAATAGAGAAGTCACCCTGGCTGTAGCTCTCCCACAATTTTTCGCTGGAAGGAATGCCGCCGATGTAACCCTTGCACCACTGCTTTCCGCGGGCGTCGTTGGCCTGGAGCACCAGTTCCAGCTCGGAGAGCATATATTCCATCCTCTCGCGGCACTCCTTGCTGCCGGTTGCGGCGTTGATGGCCATTGCCGAGAGGTAGTGGCCTCCCACGTGGCCGTCAAGACCGTCCCAGTTAGGATATGAAGGTTTGCGCGGCTCCAATCCGGCTTCCTTGCGGTAAGGGGCAAGGAGGCGGTCACAATCATACTGGAGAAGAACGGAGACATTAAGATCGCGGGCGTGCTTGAGCGGACCGTCAAGAAGTTTTACAGCATCAAGAGGGAATTCGTCCCGATAAAGTTTGTCCTGGGCTGCAGCACCGGTACCCAGAAGAAGTACCATTGAAGCTGCGGCGATAGTAAGTTGTCTGAGTTTCATGATATGTTCGTTGTCAGTTAGATTAAGAATAACTGAAAAAAACCGGCCAATAGACCGGTTTTACTTCTGCGTAAAACTTTTTATTATTTTGCGCAGGTGTCCTTGCGATACTGCTTTCCGAGCTTCTCGAGCTGGAGGGTAGCCTTACGTACGCGAGCCTCAGCAGCTTTGTTTGAACCGGTCTTTACGATGTCGGCCTTGATAGCGTCGCAAGCAGCAACGATGTTTTTAACGAGTTCTTCCATAACGGGGGTTATTAATTGGTTTTACTTTTATGTACGGAAACAAATATAAGAGATTTTCTTTGATTATTCTTTTGTATGTCAAAAAAAGATGAAAAAACGACAGATATTTAACGATTTTGAACGAATTTCCCAAGTTTCAGGCTGTTCCAAAGGCCGCAAAAGCCCAATTATCTTCGCTGACGAGTGAATATGTAAGACAAAATCCCCATTTTTTTGCCGCCTGGACTATGTCCTGAAGATCCTCGGAATAGAATCCGCTGACGAAAAGCCTGCCCCCGCTCCGGAGCGCTGCGCTGTAGCGCGGCAGGTCGGAAATGATTATGTTTTTGTGGATGTTTGCAAGAATCAGGTCGTAGCCCAGAGGCTCGAGGCTTGAGGCGTCGCCGCAGCTGACAGGGAAGGAGCAGGCGTTGAGCGCGAGGTTTTCAAGGGCGGAGCGTACTGCCACGGCGTCGATGTCAATGGCGCTTACCCTTGCCGCGCCCAGCTTGCTCGCAAGGATGGCCAGTACTGCGGTGCCGCAGCCAAGGTCCATAACGCTCATCTGCCTTATCTGCTCTCCGAGGGCGATGAGCTGTTCCATCATCATCCTGGTGGTGCTGTGGTGGCCGGTGCCGAAGGCCATCTGGGGGCGGAGGAAGATGCTATTTGGCGTGGTGGCCGTTCCGCCTTCGGCCAGGACGGTGTATTGCCCCACCACGATGGGCGTGAAGCCGCTCTGCTCCCAGGCGCTGTTCCAGTTGGCGGCGTCCATCCTGCCGGCGCTGAATTCGGGCCGGATGGGGTTGCTCGCGGCGTAGAAATCCAGCAGGGAGCGCATTGCCTCGGGCTCATAAAGCTCGCTTTGGATGTAGCATTTGAGCACCGGCTCCTCGAAGATGAAGCTGTCGTAGCCCAGATCGCCGGCAAGTGCCCCGATGATGTCGGCGCCCTGCTCGTCAAGAGGCTGGATGCAGACCTCCATATAATCTTGTGTGTCCATTCTTAAAAGTGTGTATATCCTTTATAATCAGGCATTGAGCCCCCTTCCCAGAGGATTTGTCCGCAGCTGTCGGAAGGAAGCAGCTCGCCTATGACGTGCAGACCTTCCTGTTCGATGCGTGCGCGCGCCGACGGGGAGGCGGTGAAGAGCAGCTCGTAGTCCTCGCCCCCGCTGAGCGCGAACTTGAGCGGGTCGAGCCCCCTGCGGCTGCAATATGCAAGCAGGTGGTCTGAGAGGGGCAGACGGGCGCAGTCTATGCGGGCGCTCAGCTTGCTCGCATCAAGAATGTGGCGCAGATCGGAGCCTATGCCGTCGGAGATATCCATCATTGCGTGAACCTCGCTCCAGGAGGCGAGCATCAGGCCGGTCTCCACGCGAGGTGTTGGGCGGTAATGGCGATTAACCAGCTGCTGCTCAAGCTCGCCGCGGCTGCATCCGGAGAGAATGACGTCCAACCCCGCTGCCGAGTCGCCAAGCGGGCCGCTCACGCACACAAGGTCTCCGCTTCGGGCGTCACTGCGTTTGCGGGCGCTTCCTTGGGGAGCCTCGCCGAGCACTGCGACATTGATGCAGAGCCTTTCGGGCGAGCGTGTGGTATCCCCGCCCATCAGAGGGCAGCCGTAGCGCAGGCTGATGTCCCTGTAGCCGGCAATGAATTCTTCTGCCCAGCTCTCGCTTACGGAAGGGGGTAGTGCGAGGCTCAGGAAACTCGCCTTCGGATATCCTCCCATCGCGGCGATGTCGGAGATATTGACGGCGGCGCTTTTCCAGCCCAGGTCGCGGGCGGCGATATCCCTGAGCAGGAAGTGGGTGCCCTCTACGAGCATATCCGTGCTCACCAGAGTTTGCATCCCGTCCCTCTGGGGGAGGATGGCGCAGTCATCGCCTATGCCTTCGCAGCCTTCGGGAAGGTCAGGGAAAGCGGTGCGAATCTTTGAAATCAGTCCGAATTCAGTCATAAGGCAAAATTATCCATAATATTCGAAAAAATAGGTATCTTTGACGCTGTTTATCACTCAGTTTACATAGAAATGGCAGACAATACTAAAGATTCTATACTTTTCACTCCTTTCCAGCTCGGTCCACTCAAGCTCAAGAACAGGATTATCCGCAGCGCGGCCTTCGAGTCGATGGGAAAGGATTTTTCTCCTACACAGGAACTCAAGGACTACCACGTAAGCGTCGCAAGAGGCGGAGTAGCGATGACTACGCTCGCCTACGCGGCAGTCAACCGCGGCGCCATCTCCTTCAACAGCCAGCTCTGGCTGCGTGACGAGATTATCCCGGCGATGCGCGATATGACCGACGCCATCCACGCAGAAGGCTCTGCCGTCGGCATCCAGATAGGCCACTGCGGCAATATGACCCACTGGTTCACCGCAGGCAAGTTCCCTGTGGGAGCTTCTACCGGCTTCAATCTCTATTCGCCGACTTTCGTCAGAGGGTTGCGCCGCAGCGAGATTTACGAAATCGTAAAGGACTTCGGCAAAGCGGTTGACGTCGCTTACGAATCGGGCATCGATTCCATCGAGCTGCACGCCGGCCACGGCTACCTCATCTCGCAGTTCCTCTCGCCTTACACCAACCACCGCCACGATGAGTTCGGCGGCAGCCTGGAGAACCGGATGCGCTTTATGAACCTCTGTATGGATGAGGTGCGCGAAGCAACGGCCCGCCACAATATGGCCCTGGTAGTAAAGCACAATATGGAGGACGGTTTCAAGGGAGGTATCCAGATCCCGGAGTCCCTCGAAATCGCGCGCGAACTCGAGAAACACGGGGCTGACGCCATAATCCTTACGGCTGGCTTTGTCTCCAAGGCGCCGATGGCCGTGATGCGCGGACGCATCCCTACAAAGTGTATGGCCTACTATATGCCGCTCAAATCGCTGCCTCAGAAGATAGTCATCTCGCTTTTCGGCAACTGGATGATCAAGCAGTACGACTTTAACGAGTGCTATTTCCTCGAGGATGCCAAGAAGTTCCGCAAAGAACTCAAGTTGCCTTTGATTTATGTCGGCGGCCTGGTTTCCCGCGAGGGTATCGAAAAGGTGCTTGACGAGGGCTTCGAGTGTGTTCAGATTGCCAGGGCCCTGGTCAACGACCCGCTTTTCGTCCAAAAACTTCGCGAGGGTGATATGAATACCCGCAGCAAATGCGACCATCGCGATTACTGTATG
>JAEDLO010000094.1 GCA_016295245.1 Bacteroidales bacterium
ATCTGCATCACGCTTTTGGTGCGGTTGCCAAGGTAATAACCGATAATCGAAGGCAAGCCCGCCCCGTTGTGGCGGATGGAAATCATACCTGAGAGGTAATCGTGCACCGCTCCTCCGAAAATACAGCCGAGAACTATCCAGATATAGCAGGCAGGGCCGAACTTCGCGCCTAGGATGGCACCGAAGATGGGGCCAGTACCCGCGATGTTCAGGAACTGAATCATAAAGACCTTCCAGGTCGGCATAGGGATGAAGTCCACACCGTCGCTCAGACGGTATGCCGGCGTTGTCCTCTCGGGATCCGGGGCAAACACCCTGTCAACGAGCTTTCCGTAAAACAGGTAGCCCAGGACCAGAAGCGCGATGCTTATCAAAAGGGTATACATCGTGAGAGACTATCTGTCGATGAAACTCTGGGGAAGAGGATGGCAGTTGTAGCAGGAAGCCATCGCTTCTCCGTATGCGCCTGCACTGCGGATTGCAAGCAGATCTCCCCTATGGCAGCGGTCAATTGAGGCCTCCTTGAGGAAGACGTCTGAACTCTCACAAACCGGTCCGACCACGTCGTAAACTTCTTCAGGCTCGTCGGAAGTGATGTTCTCGATGCGGTGATATGCCTTGTAGAGGGCAGGACGGATGAGCTCGGTCATACTTCCGTCAACGATCGCGAAGGTCTTGGTCGTACCCTTCTTGACATAGAGGACGCGGGTGATGAGGCTTCCGCACTGGGCCACGATGGAGCGGCCGAGCTCGAAATGCACCTGGGTGCCCACCGGGAGCTTGAGGTGCTTGCGGAAGGTATCGAAATAGAGTTCGAAGTCAGGGATGCTCAGGTGGTTTGGGTGCTGGTAGTTGATACCCAGGCCGCCACCGACGTTGATGTCCACCACCTTGAAACCAGCCTTTGTGAGCTCAGGATAAAGCTCGTTGATGCGGTTGCAGAGAGCAACGAAATCCTGCATCTCAAGAATCTGCGAACCGATGTGGAAATGCAGGCCTTTAAACTCGAGGTTAGGGAGCTTGCAGGCAGTGTTAAGCACCTCCGGAAGCTGCTCGTAGTTGATGCCGAACTTGTTCTCCTTCAGGCCGGTAGTGATGTTGGCGTGGGTATGGGCGCCGACATCGGGATTGACGCGGACGCTGACCGCAGCCCTCTTGCCCAGCTGGCCGGCAATCTCGTTGATTACCTCCAGCTCCGGGATGGACTCGCAGTTGAAGCGGGCTATGCCGGCATTCAGGGCGGTGGTAATCTCCTCGTCGCTCTTGCCCACTCCGGCGAAGACGATGCCTTCAGGACGGAAGCCTGCGGCGAGAGCAGCACTGATCTCGCCGCCGCTGACGCAGTCGGCGCCAAGGCCCCGCGCAGCTATCTCGTTGAGAATGTCGGGGTTGAAATTGGCCTTCACGGCGTAATGGACGTGGAAGTCGGGACTCTGGCTGAGGGCAGACTCCAGCGCGTCCAGGGTACGGCGGAGAAGTTTGATATCATAATAATAGAACGGAGTGCGCATCCCTTGGAAGCGCTCTACCGGAAAAGATCCCTTCATCATAAGCCTTCAGCGACTAAAAAAGAGATTTGCTGAGCGCCTTGAGAGCCCTCTCCTTGTCTTCTGCCTTCACAAGGAAGGAAATGTTGTAGTTGCTTCCGCCGTATGAAACCATACGTACAGGGATGTCCTTCATCGCTTCCATCGCACGGGACTCGAAGCCAACGTTCTCCCAATCCATATCACCTACGACGCAAATGATGCACATATCCAGATCTACGGTTACAGTACCGTATTTTTTGAGATCGTGGACGATGCTGGCAAGGTTGGTGGTGTTGTCGATGGACATTGACACACCTACCTCGGAGGTACAGATCATATCAATCGAGGTCTGGTAGCTCTCGAAGATTTCGAAGACCTTGCGCAAGAAGCCGTGGGCAAGAAGCATACGCGAGCTCTTGATGCGGATAGCGGTGATCTTGTCCTTTGCGGCTACGGCCTTGATGGTGCCAGGCTCAGGGATGTTGTTGATGACAGTGCCCGGAGCGTCCGGCTCCATAGTGTTGAGCAGGAGGACAGGGATGTTGGCGTATTTTGCAGGCAGCACGCAGGTCGGATGGAGAATTTTTGCACCGAAGTAGCCAAGCTCGGCAGCCTCCTCGAAATGGAGGTGACGCACGGCCTTGGTGTCGTCCACGATGCGCGGATCGTTGTTGTGCATACCGTCGATGTCGGTCCAGATCTGGATCTCGGAAGCACCCACAGCTGCGCCGATGAGCGATGCGGTGTAGTCCGAGCCGCCGCGCTGGAGATTGTCTATCTCATCGTGGACATTGCGGCAGATGAAGCCCTGAGTGATGTAGATGTAGGCACCCTTGTTCTCTTCGAGCACTGCTCCGAGCTTCTCCTTTATGTAGTTCTGGTCCGGCTCGCCGTGGTCGTCAATCTTCATAAAGTCAAGGGCCGGCAGGAGGACGGCATTGACGCCCTGCTCCTGGAGATAGTAGGTCATAAGGTGGGTTGAGATGAGTTCGCCCTGGGCGAGAATCACCTTCTCCTCTACAGAAGTAAACAGCTGCTTGACAAAGCTTGAAAGATAGCTGAAGATGCCACTGACATATTCCTCAGCTTTGGCCTTGTACTCCTCGCCGGAGTAAAGCTCGCTGATGACTCCGCGGTACTTTGAGTGGAGACGGTTGATGGTGTCGAGTGCGCCGTCAGCATTCTTGTTGTAAAGGTAGCCGGAGATCTCAACGAGGCTGTTGGTCGTGCCGGACATAGCCGAGAGCACGACGATATTTCCTTCTTCACGGGTAATCAGAGAAGCAACATTCTTGATTCTCTGTGCGGAACCCACTGAGGTGCCGCCAAACTTCTGTACTTTCATATTCACTACTAAATAATTGATTCTTAGGTTTATACACTCTCTATCAGAGGGCGGAGGATAGAACTCAGCTGGTCGTTCTCTATCAGGAAGCCGTCGTGGCCGAAACGGGAGCTGAGCTCGCGGTAGCTGGCCCAGCGCAGGGCGGCCACCGTAGCTTTGCCGTGACTAGGAGGGAAGAGGACATCGCTGTCGATGCTTATCATCAGACAGCTTGCCTTGATGCGGGCGAGAGCCGCCTCAACACCGCCGCGTCCGCGTCCCACGTTCATACTGTCCAGGGAGTAGGTCAGATACCAGTAACTGTAGGCATCGAAGCGGTTGACGAGCTTGTCGCCCTGATAGCGCTGGTAAGAAGCGGCACGATCTGCAAAAAGTGTGTCCGTCTCCTTTTCTTCCTGGGTAATATTGTAGCCGTCGTAGGTACGGTAGGAAATAAGCGCGATGCTGCGCGCACATTTCAATCCGGCCTTTCCTCCGTCGAGGTCCTTCTGTTCAAGGAAAGTCGGATCTGAGAGGATGGCAAGGCGCTGCGACTCGTTGAACGCTGTCATATAAGGGTTTACGCGAGTTGCAGTCGCAAGGAACACAGCTTTCTTGACGACTTCCGGCTCCATAATCACCCACTCAAGGGTCTGGAAACCTCCGATTGAAGGTCCGACCATCAGATCTATGGTCTCGATGCCAAGGTGTTTGCGCACGAGGATGTTGGCTGAGACGATGTCTCGTATCGTGGTCTTCGGGAAGTCCAGCATATAGGGCTTTCCCGTCGCCGGATTGATGCTTGTCGGGCCGGTAGATCCGTAAGGCGAGCAGAGCATATTGACGCAGACGATGAAGTATTTCCCTGGGTCAAAGAGCTTGCCATCCCCAACCATCTGCGGCCACCAGTCCTCCGGATCGGAATTGCCCGTAAGGGCGTGGCAGATCCAGACAACCTTGTCGTCAGGACGGCGTTCACGGGGCGAGGTATGGTACACCAGTTCCAGATGGTCCAGTGTACCTCCCGCCTCGAATTTGAATTCGGAGTCTATTGTAAGCTTGTTGTATTTCATCTAGAGCACCAGACACCAGTTGTGGATATCCTCTTCAAGACCGTCCTGGATACCGCGTATGCGGTTGTAGAGCTTGCGGCTTACCACGCCGCACTCGTCGCCTGAAGGGATTTTGTAGGTCTTGGTGACAACATTGCTCTCGAGAGCTGCCTTGTCGTCAACAGAGCAGATTGGAGTGATTACCACTGCGGTGCCGCAGGCGTTGATCTCGTCAAACTCGGCTATCTCCTCCACAGGCACTGCCCTCTTCTCTACCTTCATACCGAAATCCTCGGCAACAGTCTGCAGGGACTTGTTGGTGATTGAAGGAAGAACTGAGTCAGAAAGCGGAGTTACATAGCTGTTGCCCTTGATTGCCAGGAAGTTGGACGAACCGAACTCATCGACCTTGGTATGGGTTGCAGGGTCGAGGAAGAGCAGCTCGCGGTAACCCTGGCCGTGGGCGAGATTATAAGGATAGAGCGATGTGGCGTAGTTGGCCGAAAGCTTGTAGGCTCCGGTGCCGTGAGGAGCAGCACGATCATAGTCGCGCGCAATCACTGCAGTACCCGGGCTGAGGCTCTTGGCACCGGAATAGGTACCCACCGGCGAGCACATCACGCAGAAGAGCACCTCGTTTGACGAGGCAATGCCGAGCTGAGGATTGGTGCCGATAAGCAGAGGACGCAGGTACATAGATGCATTGTGGCCGTAAGGCGGCAGGTACTCGATATTCTCCTTGACGCACATACAGCACATCTGGGTGAAGAGCTCCTCGGAAGGAGCAGCCATTCCGAGACGGTGGCCGCTGCGTTGCAGACGCTTTGCATTCTCGTCAGGGCGGAAAAGGCGGACCTTATTGTCAACGCCGCGGAAGGCCTTCAGGCCCTCGAATGCGCTGTTGGCGTAGTGGAAGGTGCCGGCGTAGGCGCTCAGATGGAAGTCGAAATCAGATGTTGCTACCGGAGCGGACCACTCTCCATCCTTGTAGCGACTTACGATCATTACATTCGTCTGCCTGTATTTAAAAGACAGGTCATCCCAATCTAAATTTGCCATAACTATTTGGATTTTAAATATTTGATGCTACCCAATCGCCTACTTCAGAGGTGCTGTATGCCTTGCCGTCTCCGGCGAGGTCTTCGGTCACGATGCCCGCATCGATGGACTTGGCAACCGCATCGCGGATTGCCCTTCCCTCATCCATAAGTGAGAATGCGTATTCAAACATCATTGCTGCCGAAAGGATGGTTGCGAGCGGATTGGCTATATTCTTACCTGCAGCCTGAGGGTATGAACCGTGGATAGGCTCGAACACACCGGTGTGCTCGCCCAGAGAGGCTGAAGCCAGCAGGCCCATAGAGCCTGAGATGCAGCTTGCCTCGTCGGTAAGGATGTCACCGAAGGTGTTCTCGGTCACCATCACGTCGAAGAATTTCGGACCGGTGATGAGCTTCATCGCCGCATTGTCGACATACATATAGTCTGTTGTGACCTCAGGGTACTGTGGCGCCATTTCCTGGGCAATCTGCCTCCAGAGACGCGAAGATTCGAGGACATTTGCCTTATCCACAACGGTCAGGTGCTTGCGGCGGCGCATTGCGAACTCATAGGCCTGCTTGAGGATACGCTCAACTTCGAAGCGATGGTAGAGGTTGGTGTCGTAGGCAGTGTCGCCTCCGTCCCTTCTGCCCTTCTCGCCGAAATACATACCTCCGGTAAGCTCCCTGACGCAGAGGAAGTCTGCGCCGTCAACGAGATTCTCCTTCAGAGGACTCTTGTGAACAAGGCTCTTGAAGGTCTCCACAGGGCGGAGATTCGAGAAGAGGCCGAGCTGCTTGCGCATAGCAAGAAGGCCGGTTTCAGGGCGCTCCTTTGCGCTCGGGTCATTGTCGTACTTCGGGTCGCCCACTGCTCCGAAAAGGACTGCATCAGCTTCCATACAGGTCTTGAAGGTCTCCTCAGGGAAGGCCTTGCCTGTCCTGTCAATGGCGCAGGCACCTACATAGCCGAAGCTCCACTCCACTTCGTGGCCGAACTTGCGGCATACAGCATCAAC